>CAZWZZ010000944.1:0-2895 GCA_964638395.1 uncultured Caldilineaceae bacterium | reverse complement strand
CGTCGAATTGAAGCGAGCCTCTTATGCGCCCCGTCGGGCCACGAGCAGTTGGTTGGCCATCACCAGATTTAGCCCCAGCGGGCCGAAGATTCGCTCAATGCTTTTTTCCGCTGGAAAACCGACCGGAGAGAACATAAATTTCTTGGCCTCCAACACCTCGAATTGATTTTCCTGGCACAAGTGACGAAGCTTCTTCAGATCAAACGTCTCTTGATGACCGCTGTCTTTCAGCAGGCCCACGGCGGAGGCCACCCAATCCATCATCGGGTCAGGCGTGGTCAAAATCAATAGCCCCCCCGGTCGTAATATTCTGGCACATTCCCGGATCATTTGAGGCGGATCGACAACGTGTTCGATGATCGCGGTGGCAATGACCGCATCGGCTAAATTGCCTTTGAGCGGCAAATTCAGGGCGTCCCCCTGGCTCTTGCCAACCCCATTCCGGCCATTGGCCCGGAGTAAGTTAAAGCTGTAATCGAGACCTAATAATTTGACATCGCCTAATCGCTGTCGCAAATCATCAAGCATCAGGCCATCCGCCGTGCCCACGTCAACAATGGTTTGTAACGCACCGTTGCTGTAGGTTCGCAGGGCGCGTTCCACCTCATCGGTGCGACGGCGCAGACGGTAGATCAATTGTCGCTTTTTGAGACGACCTTCGTAATAATCGGTGTCGTACACACCGTCGGGTAGAGCAGTTTTACCGGTGGTCACTTCAACGGTCGCCGCCTCATCGGCGGTGAGCGCCAAGCGTTGAATAACGCGCATCTCTTTATCTCGATTGAGGTGATCCATCTCAGCCTCGTTTAAGGTGTAACCGTTGACTGCCAATTCCTGCGCTTGAAAATAACGGCTCTGGGGTACGTACCGCACAAAAAATTCATCTCCCACAGAAAGTGATTGAAACCGAAGGTTGCCCTCGATTTTGAGCTGGTCGATCAGCAGCGCTTGTTTCTCGGTCAGGTGCAAACGCCGCCGAAAATGAACCGGCACCGAACGCTGGCCCAAAATAAGCGTCTTCCGAATCTGCCCCTTCAACTTGTGGGAAAAGGTCGGACTCCAACCAAACGCGATCAGCGCCGAACGAAAAATGATATTTTTCAAAGGGGTAAACAGTTTATTGGAAGGAATGACATTGAGATAGCCGCTCACCTCCCAGCCATCTTCTGTCTCTTGCCCGTGATAGTCAGGATCGACCCACTGCGAGGAAACCAATCGCCCATCCGCCAACTGTCCGATGAGGCCGCAGTCGTTGAGCCGCAGCCGCCCTGTTTCCTTATCGAAAATTTTGACAACGCCTCCTTTGGCCAAATTGGCGACGGTATAATGGCGCGGGTCGGTCTTGACGAAAATGCGAGAGAGGGGGAAGAATGAACGGAGGGCGGATTGCTGATAGGGCAGCGGAGGGAGCGTATCAGGCCGAGGCGTGTAATCAAGATAGGCTTGCAAAAATTCAGGGACCCGATAGACGACATAACGATCCGAAATGATGTCCGGCGGCACGAGCGCCCCTTCGCCCAATCCCTGCAATAATTTCTCAGCGACGGCGGCGGCGGTGGGCAACTGACCGGCCAAGATTTCAAAGCCGTGGGGATAGAAATGGAGGGTGTTGCGGCTACCGAGGCTCCCGGCATAGAAGCCGTTGGGATAGGCAAAATAGCTGCAAAATTCAACCGATTGGCGCAACACCTGGAAAATTTCAGGATTGGGGTGATCCTGGTAGATTTTGCCCAAAAAGGAGACCGTCGCCGATAGATAGCCGGGATCAACCCCGTCATACTCGCGGGACCAGCCCTCCTGGTAATTGTGGTAGGTTAAAAAGCCTTGCCACAGTCGCTCGAAGCCCGCTTTCAAGGCCGGTTCATCCAACAACCGGTACGCTTTCCAGACTGCCAGACAGGCCATCGCGTGATGATTGGCCAGGTGATCCTCCTCCGATTCACCGGCGGCGATAAAATAGGCGGTGCGGCGGATCGCAGCCAAGACCCGCTCTCTGGTCTCAGCCGGTATTTCCTCCCGCAGGAGATGGTAGGCTTCGCTGATGGTGAAACAGGTGAAGGCGGAGGGGCCGACCCAACCCCGTTCAAACGGATAAAATTCATCGAAAGAGCCATCTTTATGCTGAATTTGGGTCCAATAGTCAAGGCCGGCGATAGCCCACTCCCGGATTTTGGGCTGATGTCGATAGATGTTGCCGGGGAAATCATATTGATAGACCAATGCTAAGGCATGGACAGCAAATTGGCGGACGGCGTCGGGAAAGTCGGACGTTTTATCGAGCCAGTAATCCCGGTGGAAACAGCCATAGGTAGGCGAATAGGGATTGCGATCTAAATTGCCCAACAGACGCGGGATTTGATTGAGCGCCTTGTGGGCGTAGACATCGGGCGAGGTAGTCATAGTTGTTCTCTATTTCCTCAAGGCGCTGGGCAGCCGTTTGTTGATGAGTTCGGCCAGCAGTCCGAGCGCCGCGATTTGAAAGGCAGACATAATAATAATCATCGTGGAGACATCGGCCAAACGCCCCAGAGCGAATTTGCTGAAAGCGCCCCACAGGATGCCCAACAACAAAATAAGCCCGCCGAGGGGTAAAAATATTTTCAGGGGGGCAAAATACAGGGCCATCCGCAGGATCAACGTCGTAAAGTTGAGGGTATCTTGAATAGGCCGAATCTTGGAGCGCCCAACTCGGGGGTGGTAATCAATAGGCACATATTTGACCAGATAGCCGTTGCTCAACATCGCCAATGAGATGGTGGTGGTAAAAGAAAAACCATCCGGCAATAAATCAAAAAATTGGAGACAGGTATCCCGCTGGAACACCCGCAGTCCGGAGTTGAGGTCGGGAATGTGATGGTTGACGACAAATTCGGCCAGGCGGGTCAGCAGCCATTT
>CAZWZZ010000943.1:0-2897 GCA_964638395.1 uncultured Caldilineaceae bacterium | reverse complement strand
ATCTTCATCCATCACACCTCGGCCAGCCTGACCCTCAATGAAAATGCCGACCCGACCGTGCGGGCCGACTTCGAGAGCCACTTCAGCCAGATGGTCCCGGAAAATGCCCCCTACTACCGGCATACCTACGAAGGGTCGGACGATATGCCGGCCCATATCAAAGCCTCCCTCCTGGGTAGCTATCTCAGTATTCCCGTTACCGGGGGACGGTTCAATTTGGGAACGTGGCAGGGCATCTATCTGTGCGAGCATCGTAATCACGCCGGGGGACGACAGATCACGGTCACGGTGCATGGGGAGTAGTTTTCTAATCCAGCGAGGTCAAACCGTGGCGGAGGGCAAATTTTACCAGATCGGCCAGGTTGCCGATCTCTAACTTTTGCATTAAGCGGCTACGATAAGTTTCGACGGTGCTGGGGGCAATATGGAGGATTTTAGCAATCTCGGCGCTCGATTTGCTCTCGACGACCAGTTGCAGGATCTCTTGCTCTCTGGGACTGAGGCGATCCAGGGGCGACTCGCTGGCCTGTCCAACGGTGACGTAATCATCAATCACCCGTTCGGCGATGCGCGGACTCAGGTAATGACTGCCCCGGCGTACCGTTTTGATGGCCTCGATCAGGTCGGAGCCGACGGCCGATTTCAAGACATAGCCCACAGCCCCCGCCTGTAAAGCCCGGCGGATATGGTTGCCGGTCATGTGCATCGACAGCATAATCACTTGGGACCGGTCACACGCCGCCCGGATTTGGCGCGTGGCCTCGATGCCGTTCATCTCCGGCATGGCAATATCCATAATGACCACATCCGGGTAAAGGTTACGCACCTGTAAAACGGCCTCCCGCCCGGTACCGGCCTCGCCAACAACGGAGAACTCAGGCTCCGCCTCTAAAATAAGCCGCAAGCCATCCCGCACCACGGCGTGATCGTCTACTAAAAAAATCGTTGTCATCGCGGTATCTCCACAATAATGCGGGTTCCCTGTCCAAGCTGCGTTTCGATATGGCAGTAACCGCTCAACGCTTCGGCCCGTTCGATCATCGTCAGTAGTCCCCAACTGCGACGTTTTGTCGGATCGGACCAGCGGGTTATATCAAACCCGACTCCGTCATCGGTGATGGTGAAGCCGGCAAAGAGACTATCCGCCTGAACGTCGATGTCTACAGTCTCAGCCCGGGCATGTTTAATGACGTTGGTCAGCGCTTCCTGAGCAATCCGAAACAGGGTGGTCTCCAATGTTTTGGACAGGCGCGGCTCCGGCTCATCACCCCGGATGGTAACGGCCAAATAATCATCCCGTTGGGCCAATTGGTCTGCATACCACTGCAGGGTGGCTATCAGGCCGAAATCTTCCAGCACCGGCGGACGCAGTTCGGTCATCACATCCTGCACCCGTTCGCTCGTCTGCTCGACCAGCCCCAGCGAGTCATTGAGCGCGGTGCGAACCGCCTCCGGCATATCAGGCAAAATTTCTCCCAATTTGGTTTGGAGGAATGTCAGGTTGAGGTTCAATCCCGTCAAGTTTTGGCCCACCCGGTCGTGCAGCTCTTGGGCCAGGGCCTTGCGCTCCATCTCTTGCAGGTCGGTCAACAGCCCGGACAGGGAGCGAAGCTGCTCCCGCTGCTGGGTCAAAGACTCCAACAGCCGGTTTCGCTCCCGTTCGGCCTGTTTCCGCTCGGTAATGTCCCGCAAGACCGATAAATGGAGACCGGGCCGGATATTGGCTACGGCCCGGTAGTCCGCCTCGATCAAACGGCCATCTTTGTGAACCACTGTGATTTCGCCCTGTTGCTGGCCGGCGGCGATGAAATCTCGCCACAACGCCTGCGCCTCCTCTTTGCCCGTCTCCGGCATAATGTCCCAGACGCCCAGATCGAGCAGCGCCTCCTGGCTATACCCCAACATCGCGCAGGCCGCCGGATTGACCTCGACATACCGGGCCTGGCCATCGGCCAGCAGAATGGCATCCTGGGTTTGGTCGAACAGGGCACGCAAGCGCCGCCGGGTTTCCGCCAGGCTAAGTTCGATCTCTTTCCGGTGGCTGATGTCGCTGATGGTCACGTAACAGCACGGCTGGTGTGGCTCATTCCCCTCACCCTCCGGAACCATTTGCCCTAACAAGCGGGCGTAAAAGGGAGCGCCATCTTTTTTGACCATCCTCAGTTCCACATCATGCAGCGTTGACAATTTAAAAAGCTGTTCGTAGTAGAAATGGCAAATATTCTGATCTTCGGGCAGCACAAATTTTGAGAGCCTTTGATGAAGCAGCTCTGCCTTGCTGCGGCGCAACATCGTCGCCCCGGTCAGGTTGGCCTCGATAATCCGCCCCTCCCCATCCAGGGTAAAATAACCGAGCGGGGCAAAATCATACAGGTCTTTATATTTTTGTTCGATGCTCTCCCGCTCGTCTCGGAGTTCGAGCAGCGCCTCATTTTGCAGCTTCAGCTCGATCTCAGCTAACTGTAGCTCATAGATCAACCGCTCTAACTCGGCCGGGGAATAATTCTGAATATTCAATTCAGCATCTTCGGCTAACTCTTCCGCCTGCCGGTGCAACCTTTGTAGTTCGGTAAGGCTGTCTGCTTGTGGGTCACTCATCTGTCACATCCTCGATAGCCAGTAAGATCAGCTTCAGTTGCCCCTCAGTCTGTTTTAGCTGCCGGACATTGAGTTGCAAGCCGCCCGCCGAAGCCCCAATGCCGACAATGGCCGCAGGTTTGCCGGCGGGGGGGCTCGGGTCAGCATTTTTTTCTTGTTGGGCAAGGTCATTATCTTGGTCAGTCATCGTTGTACTTTGTTGAATACCCCATACGCAAGGGTTGACCTCCCGTCGTAAAACGTGAAACGTGAAACGTAAGTGTCTATGCAGGTACCAGCATCCTGAGTAGCCGTAGTGA
>CAZWZZ010000942.1:0-2899 GCA_964638395.1 uncultured Caldilineaceae bacterium | reverse complement strand
GTCCCCTACCGCCACGAACGGGCACACCGGGACGAGATTGCCGTGTTGTGCCAACTTCGGTAAAAATTTGTCAGTCAACCTACGATATGGTAGCGACCGCATCCCAATGCGGGAGCGGGCATAAGGATGCCCTCACCACAAAAAAGCTCAGAGAGCCAAAATTTATCAGTCAACCTACGATATGTGGGGGACTAGCTACATTTATCACGAGATGTAGTATCTTTTTTATTTGGCCTTTTTCCCTTTTTCGATTACAATCCGGGTGGGTGGATAGATTGATTTTTGGGAGTTCCAGAAAAATAATTATCCCAAAAATCCGAGCTTGGGGTCAGTTGTCCTTTGTCAGTGGTCAGTGGCAAAGGACAACTGACCACTGACTCATCATCCAACTTTGGGATTATTTAAATCTTGGAACTGCCTAGATAAAGCGTTCAGCCAGTCCGTGACTGGCGGCGGGTCAGGGACCACGCCGTGAGCAACTTTATAGACTATTTGTAGCTATTCAGCCGTTGCCTTAAAAACAGCGATGTCATAGCGGGGATTAGGAGATTAGGAGATTTTATCTAAAAATTTATCCCCTAATCCCCAAATCCCCGCGAAAAATGATCGTTTGGGGAGGCTGCTGAATAGTTACGACTATTTTAATACGAGGAGAATGAGAAACTATGCTGAAATCATCCGCGTTTACGCCGATCCCGGATCGTATCATCCGTATTGTCGAGATTGCCTATAATCTGTGGTGGAGTTGGCACCCGGAGGCTCAGGAGCTTTTCCGGCGCATCGACGCTCGCCTGTGGGAGGATGTGTATCACAATCCCATCCTCTTTTTGCGCCAGGTGCGCCAATTCTCGTTGGATGATGCGGCCAACGACCCGGATTTCATCCGTACCTATCACGACGTGTTGACCGGCTTTGATGAGTATCAGGTGTACGACAAAACCTGGTTCAAACAGACCTATCCCGATAAGGTCGATAAACCGATTGCCTACTTTTCGGCCGAATTTGGGCTGCACGAATGTTTGCCCATCTACTCCGGCGGTTTGGGCGTTCTTTCCGGCGACCACACCAAAGAGGCCAGCGACCTGGGGCTGCCCTTCATCGGCATCGGCTTTTTGTATCCGCAGGGCTACTTCAAACAGGTCATCACCCCCAACGGCGATCAGGAAGCCATCTACGAGAAGGTCCGTTTTGGCGAGGTTCCCGCCCAACCGGCCATGACGCCCGACGGCAAAGAGGTGGTCGTCTCCGTCTCCCTGCCCGCCCGCGATAATCTCCCGGATCGGCGGGTGTATGCCAAAGTGTACACCATCCAGATCGGCAATGTGCCGCTCTATCTGATGGATACCGACATCCATCCCAACGCCGACGCCGACCGGGAACTGTCGGCCCGGCTGTACGGCGGCGATGAGGAGATGCGCCTGGCCCAGGAGATGGTTCTCGGCATCGGCGGGGTGCGGGCGTTGCGGGTTCTCGGCATCGAACCGGCCATCTACCATATGAACGAAGGCCACTCCGCCTTCCTGGTGTTGGAGCGGGCCAAAGATTTGGTTGAGCAGGGGCACAGTTTCGAGGAAGCCAAAGAAATCGTCCGCAAAAGCTCGGTCTTTACCACCCACACCCCCGTACCGGCCGGTCACGATGCCTTTCCTTTCCATATGATGGACCGGTATTTCCCCAAGTGGCACGAGTATCTGAAGATCGACCGGGACACGTTTCTCAACCTGGCTCGCCAGGATCAGGGCTGGGGGCCGACATTTAGCATGACCGTGCTGGCCCTCAACCTGTCGGATTGGCACAACGGCGTCAGCAAGCTGCACGGCGAGGTGTCACGCCAGATGTGGAGCTGGCTGTGGCCCAAGAAGCCGGTCGAGGAGGTGCCGATCACCCACGTCACCAACGGTATCCACACCGAAACCTGGCTGGCCCCCGAATTGAAGCGGTTGTTTGATGAACATCTGGGGAAAAATTGGACGCGGCGCATCGATGACCAGGCCATGTGGGACAGCATCGACCATATTCCCGACGACCAGTTGTGGAACGTGATGAACCACCTGCGGGGCGATCTGGTTGATTTTATCCGGCTCCGCACCCGGCAGCGGCTGATGCGCCTGAATATGCACCCCAACGACATTCAAGCCACGGCCAGGCTGTTCAAGCCCACCACCCTAACCATCGGCTTCGCCCGTCGCTTCGCCACCTACAAACGGGCCACCCTCCTCTTCCACGACACCGAACGGCTCAAGCGGATCGTGCGCGGCGACGGAACCCGCCCGGTGCAGTTCGTCTTCTCCGGCAAGGCCCACCCCCGCGACGAGCCGGGCAAGAATTTCATCCGGGAGGTGTACCACCGCTCTCACGAACCGGGCCTGGCCGGGCATATTATTTTCCTCGAAAATTATGATATGAACGTCGCCCGCCATATGGTGGCCGGGGTCGATGTCTGGCTGAACACGCCCCGCCGTCCGATGGAGGCCAGCGGCACCAGCGGCCAGAAGGCCGGTTTGAACGGCAGCCCCAACCTGTCGATTTTGGATGGCTGGTGGGCCGAAGGGCACAACGGCAAAAATGGCTGGTCTATCGGCGATCCCGAAGCCGAATATGACAACGAGGCCGCCCAAAATCACGTCGATGCCACCTCGATCTATGAGATTTTGGAAAATGAGGTCGTCCCCGCCTTTTACGAGCGGGATGTGCGGGGCGTGCCCGAAAAATGGATGAAAATTGTCAAAGAGTCGATCCGCACCGTGGCCCCCCAATTCAGCATGAGCCGCATGATTAAGGATTACACCAATCAACTGTACGTCCCGGCTATCATCGAGGCGATAAAATAGGGAACTAATGCCTAAACGAACCGACATTCAATCCATTCTCATCCTCGGGGCCGGGCCGATTATCATCG
>CAZWZZ010000941.1:0-2900 GCA_964638395.1 uncultured Caldilineaceae bacterium | reverse complement strand
TGAATGTGGGGTTTGATTTGGGGAATCACTTGCTTCACTGTATCCCAGACGATTTACAAATTGATATTATCGTACCCGTGAATAATGCGATCACGCATCCCGGCCATTTTTTGCCAGGGAATGTGGGGATACTGTTCTCGCCAGTCTAGCGGTAGACGTTTTTGGTAGCCTCACCCACAATTTCCAACGCTCTGGTGACGGCATAATGGGTTTTGAGGTCAGTCTTGAATTGATCGTAGGTCAGCTCCTCGACGAACATCTCAGCCTTCTCCATCGCGTCCAGAATGTCCTCGACGTAAACTAAAAAATCTTTGTTCATACCATCACCACTTCCTGTAAGATGTAGGGTTTGAGACGAGGTTTCAAGCTCTTTTTAAGCGCGGTTTCTACTTTTACGCCCAGTAAATCCTCCAAATAGTATTCTAGCTCCACCAAATCAAGCAGGCTGATACGGGGCGGCTCTTCCAGGTCGATTAAAATATCTACATCGCTATCGGGTCGCTGTTCGCCCCGCACGTAGGAGCCAAAGACGCCAATCTCGACCACGCCGTATTTCTCGGCCAGATGGGGTTTTTGGGTATGGAGGATATGTTTGATGTCAGTTAGAGTTTTCATAGGCAACCCTACGACGAATTATATTGTATCTTTCAGGGCAAATCAAATAGTCTCAACCCTGGACTCAACCTTGCCAATCCCCCCCCAACCGACTATACTTTTAGACACTGAACTGGTGTTCTAACATTGTCCGTGGTCCGTTGTCCGTTGATCTTTGTCAGTTGTTCGTGGTTCGGTTGGTAGGGGCGAGGCAACTCGGAACGAAGGCTATTTTCCAAACGTATCGCCATACCGAGTTGCCTCGCCCCTACGCCGACGGACCACGAACAACCGACCACTGACCACAAACCACTGACCACACTTCCCGGAGGAATTATGCCCGACTTTCGAGTCGTTTCAGAGTTTCAGCCGACCGGCGATCAACCGGCGGCTATTAACCAACTGGTGGAGGGATTGGAGGGCGGGTTGGTCCATCAAACTTTGCTGGGGGCCACCGGCACGGGCAAAACCTTTTCGATGGCCAAAGTCATCGAGCAGGTGCAGCGGCCCACGCTGGTGATGGCCCACAACAAAACCCTGGCCGCCCAACTGTACAGCGAGTTCAAGGAGTTCTTCCCCGATAACGCCGTCTCCTACTTCGTCAGCTACTACGACTATTACCAGCCGGAAGCCTACGTCCCCCGAAGCGACCTCTACATCGAAAAAGAGGCCCAGATCAACGACGAGATCGACCGGCTGCGGCTGGCGGCCACGCAGAGCCTCTTTTCCCGGCGGGATGTGCTGATCGTGGCCAGCGTCAGCGCCATCTACGGCCTGGGCAGCCCGGAGGATTACGGCCAGGTGGTGGTCCATCTGGCCCAGGGGGACATCCGCAAGCGGGACAAGGTGTTGCGCCATCTGGTCGATATTCAATACAACCGCAACGATTACGACCTCAAGGCCGGCACGTTTCGGGTGCGGGGCGACACGCTGGAAGTGATGCCCCCCTACGGCGGGCAGGTCTACCGCATCGAGTTCTTCGGCGACGAGATCGACCGCATCACCGAGATCGACGCGATGACCGGCGAGGTGCTGACCCGCCACACGGCCCTCGATCTCTACCCGGCCAAACATTTCATCACGATGGAAGAGAAGCGGCAGGAGGCCATCGTTGACATCGAGGCGGAGCTGGAGGAGCGGCTGGCCGAGTTGAAGGAAGCGGATAAGTTGCTGGAAGCCCAACGGCTGGAGCAGCGCACCCGCTACGATCTGGAGATGTTGCGGGAGGTGGGCTACTGCTCCGGCATCGAGAATTACAGCCGCCATCTGGCCCGCCGCGAACCGGGTAGCACGCCCTGGACGCTGCTCGATTACTTCCCCGACGATTTCCTGATGATTCTGGACGAGAGCCATATGACTGTGCCCCAGATTCGGGGTATGTATGCCGGAGACCGCAGCCGGAAACAGGTGTTGGTCGATTACGGCTTCCGCCTGCCCAGCGCGATGGACAACCGGCCCCTCAATTTCGACGAGTGGGCGGCCCACGTGCATCAGGTCATCTACACCACGGCCACCCCCGGCCCCTACGAACTGGAACAGAGCCAGCAAATCGTCGAGCAGATCATCCGGCCCACCGGCCTGATCGACCCGGAGGTGGACGTCCGGCCCATCCAGGGCCAGATCGACGACCTGATCGCCGAGATCAACGAGCGGGTGATGCGGGGTGAGCGGGCGCTGGTGACGACCCTGACCAAGCGTATGTCTGAGGATTTGACCGACTATCTGATGGAGATCGGCATCAAGGTCCAATATCTCCACAGCGACATCGAAACGTTGGAGCGGGTCGAAATTTTGCGCGACCTGCGGCTGGGGGTGTACGATGTGGTGGTCGGCATCAACCTCTTGCGGGAGGGGCTGGATTTGCCGGAGGTGTCGCTGGTGGCCATTCTGGATGCGGACAAGGAGGGTTTCCTCCGCTCCCGGCAGGCCCTCGTCCAGACCATTGGCCGGGCTGCCCGCCACGTCAATGGCCGGGTGGTGATGTATGCCGACCGCGTCACCGATTCGATGCAGTACGCCATCGACGAGACGAACCGCCGCCGGGCCAAGCAGGAGGCTTACAACAAAGAACACGGCATCGAGCCGAAGTCGATTGTCAAGCTGATTAAGGCATTGACGGATGAGGTCAAAGAGGAGGAGAAGGAGTTGGCTCTGGCCGAGGAGCGGACGCCCTACAACGTGACCGGCACCATGCCCCCCCACGAAATCGAGCATCTGATTACCCAATTGGAGAAGCAGATGAAAGCCGCCGCCGCCGAGTTGGAGTTCGAGAAGGCAGCCATGCTCCGGGATCAAATCGGCGAGTT
>CAZWZZ010000940.1:0-2900 GCA_964638395.1 uncultured Caldilineaceae bacterium | reverse complement strand
CTTCCTCAGCCGGGGCCTCTTCTTCCTCGGCCGGGGCGGCTTCTTCCTCAGCCGCCGGTTCCTCTTCGGCAGCCGGTTCCGGGGCGGCCCCGCCGCCACAGGCGCTGACTAAGGCTAAAATAGCCAGCAGGGTTACCAACAAAAAAATGTTTCTGTTACGTAACATTAAAAATCTCCTCCAAATTCTAAATTTTGTGAGTGTTAGTAGGTTGAGAGTTTATAGAGTGAATGGCGTCATAGGCATCACCTCCTCAATAAGAGCGGGTTTGTTCGGGGTCAATAGCCTGCCAGTATAACACAGGCTGAATGAAGCGGCAAGAGTCCCGCATTTGCGTTTATGCCAGGCAAGCCCTCCTGCTCCATCCTTTAACACTCAACGGCGCATCCCCTCTTTTTCGGACAACCTTTAGTTAACATCCCGCATACTCAACCCGATGCGGCCCCGTTCCACATCAACCTGCATAACCTTGACCTTGACCACATCGCCGACGCTGACCACCTCGAAGGGGTTTTTGATGTAGCGGTCGGCCAATTGGCTGATATGCACCAGCCCATCCTGTTTGACGCCGATATCGACAAAGGCCCCAAAATCGACCACATTCCGTACCGTACCGCTCAAGACCATGTCCTCTTTCAAATCCTCCATACGCAACACATCCTGCCGTAGCAATGGCTTGGGCAATTCGTCGCGGGGATCGCGGCCCGGTTTGGCCAGCGACTCCAGAATATCGGCCAGGGTCGGCTCCCCGACTTCCAGTAAATCGGCCAACTCCCGCAGCGACTCCTGTTGACTGAGCCGTTCGATGCGGCGGGGCAAATCCTTTTCATCCCCCTGCACATCAAGGTACTCGAACAACCGCTCCACAACCGGATAACTTTCGGGATGGATGAAGGTGTTATCCAGCGGTTCCTGGCCGTCGGGAATTTTAAGGAAGCCAATGGCCTGCTGGTAGGTTTTTGGCCCCAGCCCCTTGACCTTGAGCAACTGTTTCCGCTGCTGAAACGGGCCGTTTGCTTCCCGATGCTTGACGATGGCGTTGGCCACGCGGCGGCTGATGCCGGCCACGTAACTGAGCAGCGGGGCGCTGGCTGTGTTGACATCGACGCCGACGTGGTTGACGGCGCTCTCGACGATGGTGTCCAGCTTCTCGCCCAACTGCTTCTGGTTGACATCGTGCTGGTAGAGACCGACGCCGATGGATTTGGGGTCGATTTTGACCAGTTCGGCCAGGGGGTCTTGCAGACGACGGGCGATAGAGATGGCCCCCCGCATGCTGACATCGAGATCGGGAAACTCGGCCCGGGCCAGATCGCTGGCCGAATAGACCGAGGCCCCGGCCTCGCTGACCATGACGTAGGCCAATTCCCGCCCCTTTTCGACTTGGGGCCTGGCTTCGGCGATGACCTCAGCGGCCAGTTGTTCCGTTTCCCGGCTGGCCGTGCCGTTGCCGATGGCTAGAATGTCGGCCTGCTGCTCGACTACCAGCTTGACCAACGTCGCTTTGGCCTCGTCCCACCGTTTGCGCGGCTCGTGGGGATAGATCGTCGTGCCGCCCAAGAATTTACCGGTTCCATCGACCAGGGCTGCCTTGCAGCCGGTGCGATAGCCGGGGTCGAGGCCGACTACATTTTTGGCCCGAATGGGGGGCTGCAAGAGCAACTGCCGCAGGTTGGCCCCAAAAGTGTCGATGGCGTGGTCGTCTGACGCGCCGGTGGCCTCGCCCCGCAGCTCATTTTCAATCGAAGGGGCAATCAGCCGCTTGTAGCCGTCGGCTGCGGCCTGCCGCAGATGGTCGCTAAAGACCGATTTGGGGTTTTTAATCAGCCGCCGTTGGATCCGGCTGACTAGCTCATCATCCGGGCCATCCAACTTGACCTTGAGGATGCCCTCCCGCTCCCCCCGGTTGATGGCCAGCAGGCGATGGGGCGGCAGGCTGCTCAATTTTTCCCGGTAGTCATAGTACAGTTCGTAGACGCCCCGCTCATCCTTCGCTTTGTCGGCTGCCTTGACCACCACCTCGGCCTCGCGGCGGGTCTGTTTCCGTACTGTTTCCCGCACGTCGGCATCCTCAGCCACCCTCTCGGCGATGATGTCCCGCGCCCCGGCCAGGGCATCCTCTGCCGTCGGCACATCCTCGTTGAGATAAGCGGCGGCGACCTCTTCAAGATTACCCGGCGTGGCCTCTTGCGCCAGCATCAACTCGGCCAGCGGTTCCAGACCCCGCTCCCGGGCGATGGTGGCCCGCGTGCGCCGCTTCGGTTTGTAGGGCAGATACAAATCCTCGACGGCTTGCAACGTCTCGGCGGCCACGATGCGCTGCCGCAGCTCGTCGGTCAGCTTACCCTGCTCCTCGATGCTGCCCAACACCGTTTGCTTCCGATCTTCGAGGTTGCGGAGATAGGTCAGTCGCTCCAGAATGGTGCGAATCTGTACCTCATCCAACCCGCCGGTGACCTCTTTCCGGTAGCGGGCAATAAAGGGCACGGTGTTATCCTCATCCAGCAGGGTAATGGTCTGGGCTACCTGCCGGGCCGGAATATCTAACGCCGCGCCGATCTGTTTTGCAAAATCAACGGTTGCCATTCAATAAGCTCCAAAATTAACCAACTGTTCGCTCATCAATCGTGGCCGAACTATAGCACGAACCGGCCCCACAGACAATGTGGCGGTGTAGCTGCGCTATCAGTTTTTCAGGGAAAAATCACCCCCAGCCTTTGAGAGCCGCTAAGCGCAACAAAATATTATCGGCCAGTTCAACGCCGGTGACGTGGTCGCTTCGCCCGAAGGAAACGTAAAGAATATCGGCTTCAACACGATAGGCTTGGTGGCACTGCATGTAACCGTGGTACAGCCAAAAAGCCGCTTTTTTAGCTCTAGCCAAGTCCGTGACTTGGCGATT
>CAZWZZ010000939.1:0-2903 GCA_964638395.1 uncultured Caldilineaceae bacterium | reverse complement strand
ACCGCGCTGCGGCACGAAACGCCCGACCGGACGCCGGTCGATTTTCTGGCCACGCTGGAAATCTGGGACCGGCTGGCCGAGCAACTCCAGCCGGATGTAGCCTCGGTCGGGCCATCCGATTTTTTCGACCCCGCCTATGAGGCCCTTCTGCGCCATTTCGAGGTGGATTGCCGGGTGTTCTCCTACGACCAATTCTGCAACCCGCCCGACTCTATCCTGCATCCCGGCGCGACGGTCGAATGGTGGGACGTCCTCAGCCGCTCCACGCCCAGCCGTATGTGGCGGCAGAAGCTCCCCGACGGCACGCTGCGGAGCATCTGGGGCCAAGAGATTCGGGTGGTCGAAACCCCGACCGGAGCCTATGAGGAGTTCGCCCGCTATCCGTTGAGCCAGGCGACCTCGCTCAGCGACCTCAAAAGCCATCCCTGGCCAGAGCCGGATTGGTGGGATTTTAGCGCCCTGCCCGGCGTCATCCAACAGTTGGACACCCACCAGGAATATCACCTTCGCTTCCGCATCGGCTCCATCTTCGAGACGGCCTGGCAGTTGCGGGGTATGCAGGAGTTTCTGATGGATTTGGCCCTCCAGCCGGAGATTCCGCTCTACATTATGGACCGGCTGACCGAGGTCTACGTTGAATATACCCGGCAGATCATCGAGTTGGTCGGCGACCGGCTGGATATGCTCTACTTTTACGACGACGTGGCTACCCAAAGCTCGCTGATGATCTCTCAGGAGATGTGGCAGCAATACATTCGCCCCCGCCAGGCCCAACTGACCACCCTCGCCAGGGCCAACAACATCCCGGTCATGTACCATTGTGATGGGGCCATCTATCCCTTGCTGCCCCAATTGCTCGATCTGGGCATCGACCTGCTCAACCCCGTCCAGGCCGACGCCACAGGGATGGAACCGGCCCGGCTCAAAGCGGAGTTTGGCGACCGCCTCAGCTTCCACGGCGGCATCGACATCATCAAAACTCTACCCCGGGGCACGGTGGCCGATGTCCGGGCCGAAGTCAAGGAGCGGGTGCGGGTGCTGGGTGACCGGGGCGGCTACATTATGGCCAGCTCCCACCACATCCAATCGGATACGCCGCTGGAAAATATTGTGGCGATGTATGATCCGGCCCTGCGTCTCCCGGCGGAGCCATCCCACGACGAGACGGTCCCCAGCGGCAGTTCGGTCCCCATCATTCCCACCACGCCCCAGCCTGAAAGTGAGAGCCGACTTATAGTGCCAGCGACCGGCGTGGTAAAAACAGAGATCGAGGGGCTGCTCGATGATTTGTACGAAGCCGTTCTCGACGGCCAGCAAAGCCAGACCAAAGCGGCGGTTTGGACACTTTTAGCCCTGGCGGTCAACCCCGACACTATTCTCTACGAGGGCATGATCCCGGCCATGAGCGAGATAGGCCGCCAATTTGAGCAAGGAACCTGCTTCGTGCCGGAGATGTTGGTCTCGGCCCACGCCATGCAGGGCGGCCTGGATATTCTCAAGCCGCTGCTGGCCCAAAGCGACAACGAACCGCTGGCCAAAGTCGCGCTGGGAACCATCCAGAGTGACATCCACAACATCGGCAAAAATATGGTGGGTATGATGCTGGAAGGGGCCGGCTTTGAGGTGGTCGATCTGGGCGTCGATGTGCCCCCGGCCAAGTTCGTCGAGGCCGCCCAAAACGGAGCTGACCTCATCGCCATTTCCGCTCTGCTGACGACGACGATGACCAACATCCCCCTGGTCATTCAAGCCCTGACCGAAGCCGGGCTGCGGGACCAGGTCAAGATCATCATCGGCGGCGCGCCGATCACCCAGGAGTTCGCCGACCAAATCGGCGCGGATGGCTTCGCCGCCGATGCCAATCAGGCGGTCAGGGTGTCGCGGTGGTTGTTGGGGTTGGGTTGAGGGTGAGTCTTTTGTGGTCATCTACCGCGCTGGCAGGAAGCCCAAAAGAGCCAAGGGCGGATGCTAAAGTTCCGGGCTGAATGATCCCCCGATGCGACGGGTCAAAAGTTTTAAGCAGGCATGTCATTAGTATGATAAAGCAACTGATAATAAAATAGTTGGAACCTGGCAGATCGATTGTCATTAGGTCAACAGACCGTCTCGAAGCTCTGATCGCCAGGTCGAAGAAAACAACAAGCCCGAACAGTTGAGGGGACCTCCAGTGGAGAGTCCGAATCCAAGCTAGTGTGGGCGACAAAAGATTATCAGGAGCGTAACAGAAAATGACAAAGCCAATCGTCGGGATAGATGTGAGTAAAGCCAAGCTGGATGTGAACGAGGCGGGCCAGAAAGCGGTGCGCCAGTGGGAAAATGATGAGGCCGGTCGAGCCGAGTTGGGGGCAGAATTGGTCGAGCAAGAGGTGGAGTTGGTGGTGGTCGAAGCATCGGGGGGATATGAAGCGGCCCTGGTCAGTGAGTTGATTGAGCGGGGGGTGGCCGTGGCGGTAGTCAACCCGACCCGTGTCAGAGCCTTTGCCCGGGCCGAAGGGCAACTGGCCAAAACAGACCAGATTGATGCCCGGATCATTGCCCGGTTTGGGGCCACGATGAAACCAGCCGCCCGGGCCAGACGGACTGCTGACCAAGTCGAATTGAACCAGGCGGTCAGTCGCCGACGGCAACTGGTGGAAATGAGGACCGCCGAGAAAAATCGGCTCCAGACAGCAGCCCCGGTCGTGCAGGAGCAAATTACGCGCCACATTGAATGGCTGCAAGTTGAGATAGATCTTTTGGAGCAGCAGATCAGCCAGGCCATTGGGGCTAATCCGGTGTGGCAAGAAACGGCTGACCGCGTGGATAGTGCGCCCGGCATTGGGCCGATTACCGCCGCCACCTTGGTCGCTAGTATGATAAAGCAACTGATAATAAAATAGTTGGAACCTGGCAGATCGATTGTC
>CAZWZZ010000938.1:0-2903 GCA_964638395.1 uncultured Caldilineaceae bacterium | reverse complement strand
CCACCTGCCAGGTTTCAAAAACCTTGTAGGTGTGGTTTGACGACGTTCCACCTGCAAGGTTTCTAAAACCTTGTAGGTGTCATCTACGGTAGCCCCGGATCAGACCTTGCAGGTTTTTAAAACCTACAAGGTCGATATAGGCCCGACGGCGCGGCCTGCGCCCCGTGCGGACGGGATGGCTCTGCGCCTTCTCTATGCTTTCCGCCTCGGCCAATAAAGTAGGGGGCGAGGCCACTCGGAGTGATGTTTGTTTGCCAAAGCAGCCTCATACCGAGTGGCCTCGCCCCTACTCGACCGGCACTTCCGGGAGCCGCCTGGCCCTGCTCAAAGGGGACGGCTCGCCCCGGCGCCCTTCACCGGGGCCGTTGGAAAGGGGACGGAGAAGTGGGACGGCAGACCCGAAAACCGTTGTTGTTGTTACGATTGTCTGGATGATTGTTGTTGCGGTAGACGGCCCGCGCATTGTTCTGATTATTGTTCCACGACCCGCCGCGCACCACCCGCCGGGCTGCCTCACAGAGAACCCCACAGGGATATTGACCCTGCACCAGGAGTATACGTCATTTCAGGCGGGACGCAATTCGAGAAAGGCCGGAAGCTTGTAGAACAAGTTGCTAACTTGTTCCCCCGCGAGGTCGCCTCCTGGCGCAAGTTAACAACTTGCGCTACAAATCTATCCGTTCCATCCGTTCCTTTCCCCAATCCGCTGTAGTACTGCCACCAAAAAAAATTCGATTCGCCTGCGGCGAAAAACAAAGGGGCTAGGGCTATGACCGAAGGAAATCCCCGTGGGACGCCCTTGCGCTTTCAGCGCACCGCCCCGGCAGTGAACAGATGTTCTATAGAGAAGGGGGACGGCAGACCCGAAAACCGTAGTTGACGAAACGATAGCCTGGAGGACCGTAGACGCGGTAGACGGCCCGCGCATTGTGCTGAAAATCGTACCACGACCCGCCGCGCACCACCCGCCGGGCGCTAGAACTTATGTTCTCTCGGCCATCATCGGCGCGATAGGGATAGGGAAATTGATCCTGATCGTAAATGGTCGTCGTCCAGGTGTAGGCGTTTCCTGACAGATCAAACGCTCCTTCGGGCGTGACGTTGTCAAAGATACCGACCGGCGTCGTCCGCCGGATGTGGCTCTCGAAGGTGTTGCTTTTGCTCACCTCGAAGGCGTCGCCGTAGGGGTAGAGGCGGCCCGTTTGGCCCCGAGCGGCGGCCTCGAATTGAACCTCGGTCGGCAAGTCGAACTGTTGCCCCGTTTGGGCCGACAGCCAGCAACAGTAAGCCCGGGCCTCGAACCAGGTCACGCCCACCACCGGCTGGGCCGGGTTGTTGAAGCGAGTGTCTTGCCAATACTCCGGCTCGCGGTAGATTTTGCCGGAGGGAAAAGTTTCTTCCAGCCACTCTTCAAAACGATCCTCGCTCCAGTTGCGAATGATAAGCCAATCATCCGCCTGTTGACTGGTGATTCGGTTTTGGGTGACCAAATTCTGAAAGTGTTCTTCGGTCCAGCTTTGCAACGTTTGGCGATTATCCCGCCACTGCTGCTTGCTGCCCTCGGTGCTGCCCTCCCCCCGCAGCCAGGCTTTGGCCTCCTCCGTCTCCCACCACTGCTCATCCTCGTAGCCCCCGGCAGCCATAAACAGGGCGTACTCGGCATTGGTCACCGGAAATTGGCCAATCTCGAAGGCGGCCAGTTCGACGGTGTGGGCCGGTTTTTCATCATCATAGGGGCCGTCATCCAGCCCGATGGGATAGGTCCCGCCGGGGATGGTCACCAGCGGCGGCCAGAGATAGTCGCCGTGGGGGCCTGTGTGTCGCTCGAAGCGGGGGTCGCCCAGCTCGCCCAGGGCCAGCCCGGCGGCGATGCGGGCGCGGAGGTCGGCCTTCATATTTTGGGTACGGGCGATGAGCGCCGTCTGAATCTCCCGCGTCAGGACCGGATCAAGGCTGACCTCCGGCGAGGCGGCGCAGCGGGCGGCCAGGGGCAGGTTGGCCGCCATCAACGCCCGGATGAAGGCGGTGGGATCGGCGGCCAGCGGGGCGGCGGTCAGGGTGGTCTCCTCCCAGCCGCTCTGGGGCAGGGGCGGCAGCGGGTCGCCGTCGGCCAGCCCGGCCAGCGTCTCGGCCAGGGGCGGGCTGACGGCCTCGACGCTCCAGGCTCGGCGCACCAGGCTTGGGTCGGGGGCGCGGGCCACCTGCCGGGCGGCGAAATATTCCTGGAGCAGTTGGTGGAAAAAGGTAATCTCCTCCCGGCCCACATCCTCATCCAGCAGGGCCAGGGTCAGGCCGGCCTTGAGAATATCTTCGGCCTCCTCACAGGCCAGCCAGGTGCAAGCGTCGTCATAATCGACCCGGACCAGCGCCCCCTCCGTCTCCAGGCCGCTCTCCTGCATCGTAAAAGCCAATTGGCTCAGGCGGGGCAGCAGCCGCCCCCGCTCCGGCAGCTCGAAGGGGGAGCGCCATTGGTTGCGGGCCAGTTTGGTGTGGTCTCGCAGAACCAGCAACTCGTTCGGGCCGAAGAGCGGGTTGTCCAGATTGCGCCGGAGCTGCTGCCGGACGAAGGTGGTGAATAGCTCCGCCTTGCCTTTGGGCAGCCGTTGGGCCTGTGCCACCTGCTCCAGCAACATCTTGAGATAGATCGGCGTGCGGAACAGATCGAACTGGGGCGTGCCGGCCAACTCGGCCCACAGCGACTCGGCCTGCTCCGGGCTGTACAGCGCGATGAAGCGGCGCACCTGCTCCGGCGACATCGGCTGCACCTCGATTTGAGGCACGCGCAGGGCCTTGCTGCTCAGGCTGGCGCTGTAATCGAGGCTGCGGCAGGCGAAGATGGCCCGGTTGCCGTGGGCCACAACCTCCCGGATCAGATCGCGCCACAGCCCGACCCGGCGGTGATA
>CAZWZZ010000937.1:0-2905 GCA_964638395.1 uncultured Caldilineaceae bacterium | reverse complement strand
GGCCCTACTGGCCGCAGTCACCGGCTCGACCGGTATCGTCGCCGACTCGCTGGGGTTGGCAGCCACGTCGCAGGCGCACGCTTGTAATAGCACTGGAGGAGCAGGCGGCGGCTGTTAAATCACAATAGTTTTGCAAGACAAATTCATACCGCCGTAGTTTAACAGTCCAATAAATCTGACAAACTGCGGCGGTGTTCAGCAAGTCTGATATGTAATTGTTCATACATTCTTGTCGAGTCGTATTGATTTAGCTGGAATTCTGTCTCCTGTAACCATCTTTTAGCTTGGCAGATATTTTCCTGAGCTACCTCGTAATCTATGTAATAAGTCATAGCTCGGATTTCCCCGTATTTATTGTCAAGTTTACGCCAAGTTTCTAAGGCTTTTTCTAACTGTGAACCAGCCCGGTTCCACTGCTTTTGGGCAAGGTAGATGAGTCCCAGATTATCAAATACCAATGCTAAACCAAAAGTGTTAGAAAACTGTTGAAAGATAGCTTTAGCACGATGAATATATGCCTCAGCGTCAACCAATTCATTCTTTAGGCGATGAGCAGTTCCAATATTCACATAAATGGTACCTTTGGTAAGTTCTTCTCCGGTAAATTCGGCCCAATGCAAAGCCTTTTTAGAGCAAGAAAGGGCTTTATCAACAGCACCCATTTCGACATAAAGAACACCAAGATTAGTAAAGGCAAACATCAATCCATGATAATCAGCCATAGCTTGCCAGATAGTATTAGCCTGTTTGAGATAATTTTCTGCCCGATGCCATGAACCTCGGCGAGTATACAACAATCCTAAATGATTTGCCGTGTGTGCCCGCCCGTGATTGTTATCGATCTGCTCAAATAATTGTAACGCACGACAGCAAAGTACCTCAGCCCGTAACAAACATCCTTGTTCAATATAAAAAAATCCCAGATTAGTATAAGATCGGGCCTGATTAAAACAATCTCCCAACCGCCGAGCCAAACGACTTGTACGGCGATAATCGGACACCATTTGTTTGAAATGACCCTGTCGCTGAGAGAGCCGGGCCAGCAGGGCCGTCAGATGCACCAGGCGGGCCTCATCCCCGGCGGCCTGGGCGCTGGCCACGGCCCGGCGCAGGACGGTATCCCAGGTGTCCCAATGGCCCCGCCGCTCCATAAAGGGGGAGAAGCGGTCAATCAGGGGGTGGGTGTCCGGCCAGGCGGGCGGCCCCAGCTCCAGGCCAAACAGAATGGCCCGCACAATGGCCGTCCGGGCTTGATCCAGGGCGGCGACAGCCGTCTCCTCGGTCTCGGCCAGCCGGCTTTGCCAATAGTCTAAGTTGAGTCGCACCGTCTCTTGAAAAAAGTCGGTGCGGCGGTTATGGTCGGTTAATTGGACGATCCCCATGTGATAGCCTCGTTCAGTAGAAAGGTTTCGGTCAGGCGATGGATGGTGTACCGCCGCTCATCCAGCTCCCCCTCGATTTGCAGCAGCGACAGGGTGACCAGGTGGTGGATGGCCTGGTACAGGTCGGCGTCCTCCAGGCGGCTGAGGGTCTGGAGATGCTCCAGGCTGCCCTCCTGGGCCAGGGGCATGACCAGCAGCGTTTGGCGGGCGGCGTCAGTCAACAGTTGCCAGGCTTGCCAATAGATGTGGCTGTACAGGTCGGCGGTGGTTTGCCCCTCGGCGGCTTGCAGTCCTTCCAGAACACGGCTCAGGGGCAGGATGGCCGTCTGGCCGACGATCAACTTCAGGGCCAGGGGGTGGCCGCCGACAACGTCGTAGATGCGTTGCAGGTGGCCGGGGTCGGCCTCGGCCAGCATGGTCAGCCCCCGCGTCCGGGCCTCGTACCGGATCAAGGCAAACGCCTCGCTCTGCTCGAGGGCGGTCAGCGACAGGCAGAAGACGTCGGGGTGGGTGCGGAGGGTGTGGCGGCTGGTCAGCAGGATTTTGCTGGGGTTGACCAGGTCGCGCAGCAGGGGCAGGAGGGTCTGGTAATCAATGATGGTTTCCAGGTTGTCGATGACGATCAAATTGGGGGTCTGTTTCAGGAGGCGGATGAGGGCGCTTTTCTTTTCCTGGGGGGGGCGGGTTAACAGGGCGCTCTGGTCGAACTGCTCCAGCAGGGCGTCGATCAGGCTGTCAACGGTCAGGGCCGGGGTCTCTGTCTCGGTCAGGCCCAGGCCGGGCAGGAAATCCCGCTGTTTGGCGCTCTGCCAGGCGATGGCCTCGAAGCGACTGCTCAATTCCGGGTGACGGATAAGGGCGTTGGCCAGGGCCGTCTTGCCCAGCCCGCCCAGCCCCTCGATGGAGAGCAGCCAGGGGGCCTCGGCGGCCAGTACCTCGCCGAGGAGGGTGTTCAGTTTACTGTCGATGCCAAAGAGGTGGGTTTCGGGCGGCAGGCGGAGCTGTTTTTCGAGGGAGGTTTGGTAGCTGTTCCGGGCGGTTTCTTCTCGGGTTCGGATGATGTGGGCCAGCAGGTGAAGGGCTTCCTGCTGGCGGCGATAGGCCGTGGATTGGGCGATGTTCAGCCGGTTGGCGATGTTCTGCATCAACAAGCCATCCAAAAAGTGGTAGCGCAGCAGGCGGGCGCTCTCCTCGTGGTCGACGGCCAGGGCATCGAGGGCATCCAGCAGGATTTGGCGGGTGGCTCGCCGTTCGTCGCCCCCGTTTTTGAGCCGGGCCTGCCGCTGGAGTTGCAGATAATCCAGGGTCGGCCCGTCCGGGGTGGCCTCGTACCAGGTTTTGAGAACGGCGTGAATGTCCTCTTTGAGTTGGGACAGAGAAGTCGTCGTTTTCATTTTTTGATCCTTGGGGTTGGCAGTGATTCAAGGATAACATAGAGCGGTGGAAAAGACAAGGGGGCGCCCTCACCGGGGAGCATTTCAGTTTTGGGGCAGATTTTAGACCATTTGGAAGTGTGGAAGATT
>CAZWZZ010000936.1:0-2909 GCA_964638395.1 uncultured Caldilineaceae bacterium | reverse complement strand
TCAAAACTCAGTCCACAAATATCTCCTATATGGCACAACCTTTGGAACCATCCCAGAAAGCGCCGTTTCGACCAGCGGCAACCCCGACCTCGACTATGCCCAGGTGGTCTACGTCAAAGCCACCCGGAGTGACGACGGAACCTGGCGTTTTGATACCACCGTCCGCCACAACGACCAGGGCTGGGATGATTACGCCGACGCCTGGCAGGTGGTCGATCCCGCCAGCGGCGAGGTTCTCGGCGAGCGCATCCTGCTCCACCCCCACGACAACGAGCAACCCTTCACCCGCAGCCAGAGCGGCATCACCATTCCCCCGGAGGTGACGCAAGTCATCGTCCGGGCCAAAGACAACGTCGAAGGCTTCGGCGGCCAGGTCGTCTTGGTTGATTTGACGGTTGAGCAGGGGGAAAAGTTTGAGGTGGTTCGCGCCCCATAGGGATGGCCCGCTGCTGTTGGAGCTTCGACTGACCTTATGCTATAATAGCCCAAAATTCAAGCAAAGGAAGGGCCTGTGAAAGCAACAACGCTCCCCGAAGTTATTCGCGCCTTTGCCCCGATGCAGCCGTTGCAGGGGCAAGAATTGAAAGAGTGGTACATTGACCGCCCCGGCAACCCTCTCAAGTCGATGAAAATCTACCTGCAAGGCTTGGGGCTGGCCAACGAGCCGGTCAAGTTGCTCTTTACCGGTCACATCGGCAGCGGTAAATCAACGACGCTCAACAAACTGGCCGAAGAACTCAAGCAGCAATTCTTCATCGTTCCTTTCGATGTCCGCCAGTCGATGAGTCTGGCCGATTTGACCTACATCGACATCGTCTTGGGCCTGGCCACCTCCCTCTTTCAGCGGGCGACGGAAAAAGACGTCTTGGCCAAAGCGCCGGCCCAAATTGCCACCGATGTTTGGGCCGACATCACCGTCTTCATCGAGAACACCATCTTTGGCCCGGCCTCTTTCCGCCCCGCGCCCCCCGATGCCGAAGCCACCCTCAAGGTCAATCTGCTGACCGCCGAATTTCAAACCAAATTTGCCAGAGAAGCAGCCACGCGGGATGACATCCGTAAACGAGTGGAGCTACGTCTCTCCGAACTCCACGATAAAATCAATTTGGTGGCCGACCTGGTCTACACAAATTATAAGCGGCCCGTTCTCTTTTTTGTCGAGGGTACGGACAAACCGGATTTACAACGGGCACGAGATATTTTCCTCAACCATACCTACACCCTGACCGCCTTTCGCGCCCCGACCATCTACACCTTTCCGATTGGGCTTCGTTACTCCGCCGACTTCAATTTGATTAAAGATAGCTTCACCGAAACCTTTATGCTGCCCAACCTCAAAGTGACCAACCAGGATGGCAGCCCCAACCAACCGGGCCTGGAGCGACTCGGCGAGGCGCTGATGGCCCGCTTGACGGCTGATCTCATTCGGGCCGAGGCCACGGAGCGTATCATCCGGGCCAGCGGGGGATTGATGCGGTCCCTCATCCGGCTGGTACAACGGGCCGCCGTCAGCGCCCTGGCCGGTGGGGGCACACAGATTACTGCCGACAACGCGGAGGCGGCCATTACCGAGGAGCGGGCCGATTTCGTGGCCGGGTTGAGCCGGGAGGATTATCCCCTTTTGCGTGACCGACACGCCGACAAACAACTCAGCGCCGATGAGGGTGTATTGCGCCTGCTCCAAACGCGGGCCTTGCTGGAATATGCCAACGGCGACCCCTGGTGTGACGTTCATCCGGTTGCCCTGCCCCTGGTTCAGGAACGCACCGCCCCGGACGGAGCGTAAAGCACGATGACTGACTTTAAGGCCGACTCCCCCTTGACCCATCTCCAAAAATTGCAGGGGCAACTGCCCGCCCATCTGGCCCGGCCTGCCTTGAGCGAGTTGGCCGTGTTGATGCGCTACGCCGACCGGGGGGCTTGGGCCGTGGCCCTCTTCAACACCGTCCCGGTGCGGGATGAGGTGGCCGCCGTCCTGCGGGAATTGCTGGCTCCCCTGCCGGTCTATGACTTCACCCTGTCTGCCGAAACCCCCAATCCATTTGATTATCTGGACGATCTGCCGGATGAGCGGGCCATCATTTTTTTCTTCGATTTGGAAAAGGCGGGAGAGGACATCTGGCTCCATCTGGAGATGCAGCGGGAAAATTTGGCCAACCGCGCTCTGGGCTTGATCTTCTGGATGAACCATCCTACCTGGCAGGCCGGGGTGCGGGCCGCGCCCAACTTCTGGTCCCAGCGCAGCGGCGTCTTCGATTTTACCATCCAATCCCCGGCGGTCATGGCCGAGGTGCGGGGGGCCTGGGCCGGTCAGCCGGTTCGCCTGGACAGCCCGGAGGATTGGGAGCGGCAGATGCGCCTCTTTAGCGGGCTGCTGGCTGAATATGAACGGGACGAGGCTCCTCCGGCCACCCTGGCCGATTTACACGGCAAAGTGGCCTATCTACTCCATTTTGCCGGCCGCAACCAGGAGGCTGAACAGCATTTGCGGCAGCAGGTGACCCTGGCCGAGCAAGCCAATGATAGATCGCAGCAAGTCAACGCTCTGAACAATTTGGGACGAGTCGTCCAAATCCAGTATGGGCGAATGGCCGCCTTGCCCTGGTTTGAACAGGCCCTAAAGTTAGCCGGTGACAATACCAAAGATCGAGCCGATAGCTTACGTAATTTGGCCCTTGTGATTTACTGGGAGGGAGAGACAGAGCGTGCCCAGAGTATGCTCGAAGAAGCGTTAGGGCTGTTTCGGAGCGTCGGCGACCGGCTGGGCGAAGCCAACACGCTGAAGGCCATCGGCGACGTGCAACAGTTTAGGAAGGAGCTTGACGCGGCCCTCAAATCGTATGAAGCGGCCTTGGGGCTGTTTCGGAGCGTCGGCGACCGGCTGGGCGAAGCCAACACGCTGAAGGCCA
>CAZWZZ010000935.1:0-2910 GCA_964638395.1 uncultured Caldilineaceae bacterium | reverse complement strand
CGAAATCGGCGGGCAAGGCCATCGCCAGGATCAAATCTTGGACATCGGCCAGGTCGCGGCGACGATGGGAGGCGCTCATCCCGGAGGCCAGCTTTAGCTCGATCAACTTCTCCAAACTGACCACCCGAAAGCTGCCCCGCTCGACGCTGACCGCGGCCGGGTCGGGGAAGGCGATGGCTTTGGGCCGGCCATCACCGGGATAGTCGCCGCTGGTGATGACCTCGACCCGCACGCCGGTGTCCGTGGCCCGAAAGGTCTTTTTGGCCCCGTCGAAAGCCAGGACGTAGCCCCGTCCCACCAGTTTCTCTTTGAAGGCGGCTAACCCTTCCGGCGTCAGCAACATATCAATATCCTCGGTCATCCGCACAAAGCCGTGTTGAGCCAGGGCCAACCCGCCGATAAGGGCGTAAGCAATCCCGGCCTCGTCCAGCCGCTGCGTCAAATCTTGCAGCGTCCGATAAATGTCTCCGCTGTGGCGAAAGTAAAGGCTCGATTCGCGCAGCATCAGATTGGGGCTGCTGTGGAGCCGTTGTTCGTAGGTAGTCATCGTCAGTTACCTTTCGTTATCTCTGAGATGTGGAAGGTTGGAAGATTTGGAAGGCTGGAAGGTTGCAAACACTGCCCAATCTTCCACCTTCCATTCTTCCAACCTTCCACTTTTCTCACCGCACAAACCCCCGTTGCCTCAAATACCCCAACATCACCGCATCAAAGGCCAGTGAGGTATCCAGGGTGATGTAATTCATATCACGGGCGAAGCAGTAGCCCTCAATCCCGCTGCGCCAGCTCTCGAATTGCTGGCGGTAGAGCTGGCGCAGGGTGGGGGTTAGGGTGATTTCCTGGGTCTGGCCGGTTTCGATGTCGTGCAGGCGCAGGTCTCCGGCCAGGGACGGCTCGATTTCGTCGGGCGAGAGGAGGTGCAGGACGCTGATCTCGTGGCCAGCCCCGCCGAGCGCGGCCAGCCCCCGCTCGTACCCCTCCGGCGAAAAGAAGTCGCTGATGAGAAAGAGCAAGCCGGGTCGGTGGCGGGTCAGGCTGACGTGGCGCAGGGCGGCGTTGAGGTAGGTCGGGCCGCTGGCGGGCAGGGCCGACAGATGGGTGAGCAGGCTGTGGATGTGACCCCGGCCCCGGTGCGGTCCCCAGGCGTGGTGTCGCCCCTGGCTGAGGTGGGAGACGGTCAGCCGATCCCCCCCGGCCAGGGCGATGTAGCCCAACGCGGCCACTAGCCGCCGCCCAAAGTGCCACTTGTTCAGCTCGTTCTCACCCTCCGGCCAATCCATCGAACCGCTGCCGTCCAGCAGCAGATGCACCGTCTGCTCTTCCTCATCCTCAAACAGCTTGATAAAAGGCCGCTCCAGCCGAGCATAGACCCGCCAATCGAGCCGCCGCAAATCATCGCCGGGCCGGTAATCCCGGTAGTCGGCGAACTCGACCGACGAACCGTGCTTCCGGCTGCGCCGCTCTCCCCGGCTGTGGCCCGCTCGGATGCGTCGGGCAATGAGGGAGAGGCGGTCGAGGCGGCGGAGGAAGGTTTCGTCGAAAATGGAAGGGTGGAAGGGTGGAAGATTGGAAGATTGGAAGGGTGGAAGATTGGAAGGGTGGAAGGGTGATTTACTCATCGGTGATGTCCTGTGAATGGTTGGAAGGGTGGAAGGGTGATTTACTCATCGGCGGCATCCTGTAGCTGGTCAGAGGGATGGAAGGGGGGGGGATTGGTGGGGTGGTCGGATGGTTCTTCGATGTCGTATAGTTCGGCCTCTTCTTTGAGGGTGTAGGAGCGGTCCCAGGAACCGTCCTGTTTCTTTTTGTTGAGGGAGCGGATCAATGCGCCGAGGGTGTTCCAGGTGTGGTTGTACAAATCAAAGAGATGGGCCGTTTCATCCGGGTTGAGCATATTTTCTTCCTGACAAAATTCAATGTAGCTGCCCAATTCAGCTAACGAACCACGGGCAATGTCACAAAAACGGACGTAATCGCCGGGACTGCTGCGGCCATACCCCTCAGCAATGATGCCAAACGTTGAAACCGCCGCCCCCCGCATCTGTCCAATCAACCGAAACTCACTTTTAGGAAAATCGCCCGTAACCTTACGGATGAGATGCCCCAACTTCTTGGCCAACTGATAAGCCCGCAGGGTGCGTAACCCGTGGGGCTGGAGTTTTGGTAAGTTTTTGGATGGCATGGAGACTTATCCTTTCATTGAGTAAATATGGAAGAGTGGAAGGCTGGAAGGAGGGAAGGTTGGGCTATGATTTTCGTTTCGGCCACCCGACCAGGTCATTTTAACTCCAGTGGTGTTTCTCAAAAGTTTATAGGGTGATTCTCGCTCTAGCCAAGTCCGTGACTTGGCGGGCTACCGGGCCAACGACGCAAGTCACGGACTTGCTGTGAGCGTAAGGGGTGATCCCAGCTTTACCAGCCAACACAATTGTGTTCCTTCCAAGCTTCCAATCTTCCATCCTCCCAAACTTCCACCCTTCCACGCTTCCACCCCTCAATCTTCCAACCTTCCAACCTTCCAACCTTCCATTATCTCCTCAATCACCTTGTCCGCCGTCACCCCCTCGGCTTCACCCTCAAAATTAAGGATCAGCCGGTGGCGGAGCGCGGGATGGATAACGGCCCGGATATCGTTGAAGGCGACGTTGTAGCGTCCGTTGAACAGGGCGTTGACCTTCGCGCCGAGGATAATGGCTTGCGCGCCTCGGGGGCTGGCTCCGAAGCGGACGTACCGTTTGACCATCTCCGGCGAGTCGGGGTGGTCGGGGTGGGTGGCCAGCAGGAGTTGGGCCACGGCCTCGTTGATGGGACTGGCCACGGCAATCTGGCGGGCCAGAGTGCCCATCTGCCGCAGGGTCGGGCCGTCGGTGGCTTTGGCGGCGTGGGGTTCGGTCTCGATGGTGGTCCGCT
>CAZWZZ010000934.1:0-2912 GCA_964638395.1 uncultured Caldilineaceae bacterium | reverse complement strand
TGGTCAGTTGTCCTTTGTCCTTTGCAACTGACCACTGACCACTGACAACTGACCCCAAGCTCCGATTTTTGGGATCATTATTTTTCTGGAACTCCCTAGATTTCTACTTTGTCCAAATAGGTAGATGAAAATGAAGGCGGTGGTTAAGTGGTAAGTGATGAGCGAGACAGATTGTAATCGACAATGAACCACTTGATGACCATCTGATGAAAAGCGTCAGACTTTGAAAAAGATAAGGTTTCTCGAACATAGCGTCCCAGTCGTTGCCGTAACCGGGTATTCCAATTCTCAATCAGGGAGGTTTCCCCTGCACACTTGTCCGTTTGCTGATGGGGGTCAGGAAATAGATTGTAAGTTTTCCAGAAATCACTGAAGCTCTGACATTGCTTGTAGTCTTCGGGCAGTTTGTTCCATAAGCGCAGACAACTTACTTTGCTCCGGTCACCAATGACAAAGGCCACAATTTGCCGCGTTCGCCGACAGATAGCCGCCCATAACCATCGTTTCTGAGCTTTGGAGTGGACAAACGTCCAGATTTCATCGATTTCCAGCACGTCATCCGCTTCAGCCGGATCGACGGTCTCCCTTAAGTCAGGCAAGCTCCGAACGTGTTCTGTCAGCCACCGGGCGATAGTTTGACGAGCAATCCCAAAGATGCGGGTCAAGCCTCGCAGACTGGGCCGTTCCAGGTAGGCTCTGAGTACTGTCTGCTTCTTTGTCAGGTTAGTGCTGTTGTTTCGGTTCCAGCACCCGGTAAACACCCCAATCGTGGCAGTAATATTGTTGGTTACCACATTTGTTGGTTCCATTTTTGACTATGTTCACACTGTTGCATTCTCGACATCTGTAGGTTATCGTTTTTTGTATCATATCCTTATCCTGCTTCATCACTTACTTTTTTACCACCGCCGGGAGATACTTTGGAAGCGCCCGATTTGGAGACCTTGATGCAATGGGAGGCCGAGGGTGGCTGCGAAGCGGCCTGTCCCCACGCCTGTTGGGTTGAACCGGATGGGGCTTGCAGTCACGGTAATGAAAGCTGGCTGCTGAGGCTGGGCTTGATTTAAGGGGTATCAGTCCCGGTCAAGAAGGATGGCGATCAAGCTCACTCCGAGGTGTCAAACCGCAAGCCCGGTTCGGTCTCCTCCGGGGGCGTAGACAACACCCGCAACCAGACCTCGTGCCCCTGATAAATCCCCTCAAACGAGAGATGCGGCCCGTCAAGATCGTGTGACCCCAGGCTGTGCGCCTGCCAGTGAATAGCCTCGATCTGCTCGAAAGCTGACTGCAAGGTGTGGACATCCAGCGAAAATTCGGAGTCAACAATCGCCCCATCGACGGCCCCGCCCACCAATTCGACCGGCAAGGGATAGACCACCAGTTCGGTCAGCCCCTCCTCCGTGCTGACCCAATACTCCAACGGCCCCACCAGATTGTGGGCCTCGATGCAGTCAGACACAATTTCAACCAGCGTTTCGACCCAGGCCGGGGGTGACATCCCGTCGTTTCCATTAATAGATTGATCGTTCACTGAAAACCTCTGTGGCTCATTTCAAGATGGTTCCATATTTTATCACGTTTTCTCAACAGGGGTAGTTTCAGTAGACCGCAGGGTGTATTTCACTTTTGGGGCGAATTATAGCCCTCCACGATTTAACCGCCCGATAGAAGGTTGGAAGGCTGGAAGATTGGTCACACGCCTGATAACCAACCTTCCAAATCTTCCACACTTCCAGATGGTCTAAAATCTGCCCCAAAACTGAAATGCTCCCTTGTCAGTTGAGTTACTTGAATCTTATGGAAAGGTCTGGTACAATAGTTCTAGCTATTTCCCCTGATTATGCAAAATAGCCTCTAATAAAGTCACCGCGATGAAGGAGAAAGGGAATGAAAGAGAGAATCCAGGGCTTCCTCAAATTCCTGGAGACGGAGAAGGGCTATGCTGACAATACCATCGCCGCCTACCAAAATGATCTGAGCCAGTTTTATCAATATATCGAAGATAGTGATGACCTGCCCGATGTCTGGGCCGACATCAAAAAAAATGTTATTCTGGACTATATTGACAATTTGAAGCATGGCGAAAAATATGCTTCGTCAACCATCGCCAGAAAAGTGGCAGCGATCAAATCCTTTTTCCATTTCTTGGTGGCTGAGGGTGATCTCAAAAATGATCCCACCATCACTCTGGATCCACCGAAAGTCAAAAAACGATTGCCCAAAGCCATATCGCCTGACGACATCGAACGGCTGCTCCAAGCCCCCGCCGAGCAGACCGGCCCGAAGGCCCAACGGGACCTGGCTTTGCTGGAAATGTTGTACGCTTCCGGGGTACGGGTCACCGAACTCGTCTCCCTGAACATCAACGACATCGACCTCAATGAAAAAGCGGGGATGGTTCGGGTCAAGGGCAAACGGAGCAGCGCCAAAGAGCGAGAAATCCCGATTACCGGCTCCGCCCTGGAAACCATCAGAGCCTATATTCAAACCGGCCGGGAGCAACTGTTACAAGATACCGACGAACCGGCTATTTTTCTGAACAATCGGGGCCAACGCTTGACCCGGCAGGGCTTGTGGCTGATTATCAAACATTATGTCGAATCGGTTGGCATCTCGACCGAAGTGACGCCCCATACCCTCCGCCACTCCTTCGCCGCCCACAAATTGAGCCAGGGCCGGTCACTCCAGGATATTCAAAAGCTGCTGGGCCACGCGAACATCTCCACCACCCAAGTCTATACCCATCTAAACCAGGAAGAGGAAAGCGAAAAAACACGGTAGCTCAATTTGCCAGCAACCGTTTGACCACGCATAATCGTGCAGAGCTACCGGCCTAGCTCTGCATTTTTTATCTTATCTTAGGAGTTACGCGGTTCGCATCCCGAGTAGCCTTGAAAAGGCGTATCGAGGGG
>CAZWZZ010000933.1:0-2925 GCA_964638395.1 uncultured Caldilineaceae bacterium | reverse complement strand
GCCCAATCAGGGGCGGTAGAACGGCTGCCGATCATAAATTACCACGGTGCGGGCCAGTTTGTCGTGCCAGCCCTGGCGGCGTTTATCGATGATGATCCAGGCATAGCCCAGAAACAGAATGGCCAGGGAGAGCCAATAACCCACGTAGCGCAGCAGGGCTGGGCCGATTGTCAGCGGTTGGCCGTCCAGCCGGACGACTCGCAGTCCTAACAATCGCTTGCCGGGCGTTGCGCCGGTCAGCACCCAGAAAAAGAGAAAATAAACCAGGCCAAACAGCCAGGTAAACAGGGCACCACTCAGGAGGATGAGTTGTTGCAGGCCGTTGAACAGTTGCCCGCCGATCACGGTGACCCGCGTGGTATCCAGCCCAAAAAAGCTCGAAACCAAACCGAGAAAGGCGGTCGCCAAAAAGCTGATCAGGCTGACGACAAGCATATCAATGCTAAAAGCGATGAAGCGGCTGACAACCCCGGCGTACTGCCCGTGCAGCGGATGCTCATTCATCGTCGTGTCAGGGAGCAACATCGGGGGGAACCGTCTCAGCCGGGGCGGGGGAGCGTCTCAGGATGGCCCCGGCGATACGATCAACCAGCGTATCGGCCACCGCCGCCCGATCTCTGAGCTGATCGACGACTTCGTCAGTCAGTCCAACACTTTGCTGCTGTAGAATCTGGCGCAACTCCGGGTTCCGGCCCATATAATCAAAGACCTCATCCAGTGTTGCCTCGAACGTCTCCCGCGCCAGCCGTCTCCCGACTGTCTCCTCAGATCGGCCAACGTCGATCAACTGCTCAAACAGAGCCTCAAGTCTGGCGACGCGGGCTTCGTGGCGCTGCCGCAGCGGGCGCAGCAAGGCACTGTTGGTCAGGGGACTAAAGAGGTGGTCGATGAAATTGGCTGTTTCTTCTGCTTTCTGCCGGGCAACCGTCAGTCTGTTGACCATGCGATGGGGGGCTTCAAACAGAAGGCCCAGCAACAGATAGCGCAGCCGGTCGGCGTCGCGCTCATCACCCGCAACAATCGTCATCGAGCCGGGGGCGTTTTGTTCGATGAGGCGCTGGCGCTCCTTAATCCGCCGCAGGAGTTCATCGACGGCCTCGGCCCCGCCCCCAACAAACAGGCGTAGCAATAGTTTCAGGTTTTCCAGGCCGGGTTGCGTTTCATCAGGGGGGGACTGATTGGTGGCATAGACTGTGAGCGGTTTATCCATAGAATTGCTCCTGACAAACAAATCTTCTACAACAGCGGCGAGGCCAGCCGGTAAATCGAGTCCACAAAACGGTGTCCCGGCGAGAAGCGTTGATACGCCTCAAGGCTCCACGCCGTACAATGCTTCAAATCCTCCTGGAATTGGGCTTCTAACGCTTCTGCCTGGGCCTGGTCGTAGACGATGGCGGTGGTCTCGTAGTTCAAGCTGAAGCTGCGAATATCCATATTGGCCGTGCCGACGGTGATGACGGCGTTGTCGATGTTGAGGGTCTTGGGATGAAAATAACCGCCTTCGTAGAGATAGACTCTGGCCCCGGCTTCGACCACATCTTGAAAGTAAGTGTGCGCCGCCCGGTAGGGGATTTGATAGGTTGAGCCACGGGGGGTGAACATCAGGTTAACCTCGACCCCGGCTAATGCGGCGGCCTTGAGCGCCTCCAGAATACTCTCATCGGGAATGAAGAAGGGGGATTGCATATAAAGTTTCTCTTCCGCCGACATAATCATCAGGAAGTACAACTGCCGGATGGCTTTCCACTGGCTATCGGGGCCGCCCTGCGTAATCTGGACCGGGGTAAAGGTTTCAGTTTCAACCGAGGGGTAGTAGTGGCTGCCGGTTATTTTCTGGTGGGTGGTGTTGTACCAGCTAATGACGAAGCTGGCCTGCAAAGCCCAGGCCGCCTCGCCCACAATCCGCAGGTGGGTGTCGCGCCAGGTATCAAAGGCCGGGGGGTCCATTTGCTCTTTGTCCAGGTTCAGCCCGCCGACGTACCCAATCCGGCCATCAATCACGGCGATTTTGCGGTGGCTGCGGTAGTTGGCGGTGTGCAGGGTGGTTAAACGGCGATACTCCAAATAAGGGTGGATTTCTACGCCATTGTCACTCAACTCTTGCAAATACTGCTTGCTCATCGCCCCGCCGGAGGCATCATACAGACAGCGCACCTCGACGCCCGCTTTGGCCCGCTCGATCAGCGCGGCTTTGATTTGCAGGGTGAAGTCATCTTCGGTCCAGATGTAGTAGTTGAGATGAATAGAGTGTTGGGCGGCTTCGATGTCGGCCAGCAGGCGCGGATATTTCATCCGGGCATCCTGTAAGATTTCGACATCGTTGTAACCGGTCAGAATAGAGCTGGAGTTTTGCCGGACCAGGTTGAGGATTTTCTTTTTGAAGGAGGTCGGTTTTTCCCTGGCAATCCGCTCGATATATTCCGGCTGCCGCCGGAGCAGGGTGCCGATGTCGTTCATAAATTCGTTACCCAACGACTGCCGGGCAATCTTGTTTTCCTGGCTGAAGGCTCGCCAGCCGTGGCCGAAAAAGTGGTAAATAATGACGCCGATGACAGGCAGGGTGGTAAATAGGAAGAGCCAGGCGAAGGTGGATTGGGGCGTGCGATTTTCCATGATGATATAAATCGACGCGGCGATGATATAAACGACTAAGAAGATAGAGAGCAGCGACAGGCTAAGACCTAAGAGTGAGGTGGGCATAAAATGGTTAATTCTCCTCTTCCTCTGCCTGAGTCAACTGCACCAGCATGTCACCCGTCAACATTTGCCGCCACACTCTCTCCGTGAAGTTGGCCAGGGCCGCCTTGACCTGCTCCACCCCATCCCGTTCAACCAGAATCAACAGCAGCGAGTCACCCGGCTGGAGCGACTCCTGAAATTGGGCCAGGTATTCGTCGGTAAAGCCCATATCAATCCGCTTGGCCG
>CAZWZZ010000932.1:0-2930 GCA_964638395.1 uncultured Caldilineaceae bacterium | reverse complement strand
TGCCATCGGCCAGAGCCAGGATGGCGGGGGGGTAGGTTTCAAGCATAGACAATCCCTTAACTTTTTACGCAATTTCGTTTGAATAGTAGAAAAAGTCCGGAAAGCGTGCATCGGTGTGCAGCCGTTCCAGGTGTCCCCGGATCAAGGCCCGGACGCGCCGGGTGTTGTCGGCCCGCTGGAAGGCCGCCGTCTGGCCCAGAAGTGATTTCTTGACGGCCTTAAAACCGGGTTTTTCTGAGCCGGCCATCGCCTTGAATATCTCAAACGTTTCCATCACCTCGGACTGGGGGGCCAGGGCCAGGGCGCTATCCGGCACACCCGCTTGCTGTAAAGCCTGCCGCATGGAAGCCTCATCGGAAGCCTCATCGGAAGCCTCATCGGAAGCCTCATCGTTGGCCCCGGTCTTGACGGCGCTCATTTGGCAGTAGATGTAATCGACCGGATCGAACGGTTCAAAAAATATTTTGACATCCTGGCCGGTCATCAGGGCGTTGAGCAGCAAAAAGCCGATCCAGGTTACCGCCGCTTTGGAGGCCGACTCGGCGATAATCGGAACCAGCAACAAATCGGCCTCTTGCTTATACTCCAACTCGATGATGTTCAGCGTCCGCATCGCCATCGCCGCAGCGATAGTATCCAGGCTGCCATACGGAATTTCCCAGGCCTGAGCAATAGCCCCCTCTGACAAATCTTTGACCTTATACTCTTTGGCCAGACATGGAGCGCGGAGCGTCTCCCGCTTCTCCTGGAAAATTTTCTCATAGACGTTGCTGTACGCCCCGCCGGAACCGGCCAGAACAACGTGCAGGGGATGGTGCTGGCGACGCTCCGCCCGTTGGGCCAGGTATGTCTGGAAATTCAGGCTGGTCTGTCCATTTGACCGCTGGCGCTGGGCCGCCTCACAAGCCATCGCTGCCAATGCTTGCAAATCATCGCCACGATGAATCTCGAAGACCGGCGTGGACAGCCCGTGCTGGTCGAAATGCTCCAGCGACATCTCAAGCACCATATATTGGGCCACCGCCCCCGGCTCACCCAGACTGGTCAACAGATTATCTTCGATAGAGACGATGACGAATTGCCCCCGCAACGCCGCCGAGGTCAAGGCGACGCCGATTTCGGCAATCGAGCCGAGGCTGCCGTTGAGCAACTCATTATTTTCCAGACGGATGATAATGACCGAGGCCCCGGCCAGCACCTCGGCCTCGATCTCGATAAAGGAAGGGTCCCAATCATCGATCTGGGGATCGAAGCCGGCCACGTTCCTGTCTCGAAACATATCCAGAAACGCCTTATCTTTACGCCACATCGCCTGCTGGTGGGTCGAGCCATACCAGCCAACGACATCGAGCAGACCGGAAGCGGTTTGCTCGAGCTGCTCCACGCGCTCTAACCACGTGGCCGGGGTGATTACGATGTCGGTTGTTTGAGTTGTCATCGTTTCGTCTCCTACTTATTGGATTGGGAGTGTTTAGGTTGTGAACTGATCGGGAGATTGGAGAAGGGGCGATCACTGCCCAAATCTTTACATCTCCTAATCTCCAATCTCACCCGGTTAGGCCGTAATCACCTCTCGGCCCCCCATGTAGGGCCGTAACACCTCCGGGATGACGATGCTGCCATCGGCCTGTTGATAATTCTCCATCACCGCAATCATCAGCCGTCCCGGGGGGAGGCCGCTGCCGTTCAGGGTGTGGATGAACTCCGGCTTGGCCCCGGCTTCGCGGCGGAAACGGGTGTTGGCCCGGCGGGTCTGGAAATCGAGGACGTTACTGCAACTGCTGATCTCCAGCCACTCGCCGTCCCCATTTTCGCCCGGAACCCAGGCCTCGATGTCATACTTCTTCGCGGCGGCAAAGCCCAAATCGCCGGTGCAGATAGCCACCACCCGATAGGGAATGCCCAACCGCTGGCAGAGGGCTTCAGCGTTGGCCACGATCTCTTCCAGATGATCGTAGCTATCTTCCGGCAGAGTATAATGGTACATCTCAACTTTTTCAAATTGATGGACCCGTTTGATGCCTCGCACATCCCGCCCGGCGCTCATTTTTTCGCGGCGGAAGCAGGGGGTGTGGCTGAGGTAGCGGATGGGCAGTTGGTCGGCCTCCAAAATCTCGTCGGCGAAGATGTTGGTCAAGGGCACTTCCGCCGTGCCGATGAACCAGTAATCCTCTTCGGCATCGTGGTACATATTGTCCCGAAACTTGGGCAGGTGGGCCGCCCCGATCATCGCCTGCTCCCGGACCATAAAGGGCGGGTAGATTTCCGTATAGCCGTGGTCATTGACACCGACATCGATGAACCAGTTGGTCAGCGCCCGGTGCAGGGCCGCTCCGGCTCCCTTGAAGACGTAGAAGCGAGTGCCGCTGATCTTGACGCCCCGCTCGAAGTCGATGATGCCCAAAGCCTCCCCCAGGTCCCAATGGGGTTTTGGCTCAAAATCGAAGGTGGGGGGATCGCCCCAGCGCCGTACCTCGACGTTGTGGTTGTCATCCGGGCCGACCGGCACGCCCGGTCCCGGCATATTGGGCACGTACAGTTGTTTATCGTACAGATCGGCTTCGACCTTCCGCAGCGTTTCATCGAGGGCATCAATTTGGTCGCCCACCTCGCTCATACGGGCCTTTTTGGCCTCGGCTTCCTCTTTCTTGCCATCCCGCATCAGTTGCCCGATTTCCTTGCTGCCTTTATTACGCTCCTGGCGCAGGGCCTCCACCTCTTTGAGGATGTCTCGCCGCTCCTGATCGAGGGCTAAAATCTCGTCAACGGGGGCCTCGATGTTCAAATCAACGAGTTTGGCTTTGACGAAATCCGGGTTTTCACGAATAAAATTAAGATCAAGCATGGTCAGTCTCCTTATATTTTTTGCAACTATCTATTCAGCAGTTCTCCTCACATGCCGATTTCATAGCGGGGATTAGGAGATTTGG
>CAZWZZ010000931.1:0-2931 GCA_964638395.1 uncultured Caldilineaceae bacterium | reverse complement strand
GCCTGAAAAGCTTCAACCGCTTCCATCATCAGTTCCTGCTCGGCGGACATCACCTCGTGGGTTCTCTTGATGTTCGCCTCGAAGGCTTTACTCAATTGTGCCTGCATCGCCAGCGACTGGTCAAGGGATTGCTGCGTGGCCTTGACAATGAAATCAAAGTAAAATTGGCTGTACGTTTGCATCATTTCAAGATTGGATTCCATTATTTTTTGATGGACATTCATCATCATTTTAGTCTCTTCGTTAGCTCGGTGCAAAAACACAATCTTACTCGTCATTTTTCTGCTTGATAGTCGCTTCCAGACCGGATACTTGCTCTGTCAGGGTTTGAAGCTGTGTTTGAAGACTTTCAATCGCGTTCAAAATTTCTATCTGTTTCCGGTTTGACTGGCCGTAGAACAACCACGGTTTCAGTGCTTGCTCCTTGACTTCATCCACCTGCTCTTTGAATACTTCCGATCGTTTGATGCTCTGGTCGATAGCCTTGGACATCAGGCCGGTATAGCTGGAAGCAAACTTCTCCCACAATTTAATACTTTCGCGGAATATGCGCTCCTCCTGCTCAGAGCCGTTTGTCCCGTCCGCCAGCGTCTCCGCCGTCAATTCGGTCAGGTGATGCTGCATGAAGGCAACCGCTTCGGCAAAATCGGTGAAACGACCTTCGTCTTGGCCCTGTACATGACGGATATGCCCCCGCCAACGCACATGGGGTTCGCCGTTTGCATCTTGCCACAACTCTTGGGTAAAACGCAGCACAAATGAAGCAATGTTATGAGCTTTGGTCATCGTTATTACCTTAGTTTACGACCTCAGTATACCTACTATTAGTTACAACCCAGTTGCAAATCAGTTACATTAAAGGTTAAAATCAGTCAATTACTTGTTAATCCTACTATTTATTGATTTTATGGTAAACTTCTTGCGTTTCCGGTAGCGGCTCAACGTCCAACTCCTCTTTAAGCGCCTCGACGCACTGCTGATAGGTGCGTAAAGCCATTGGCCGGTTGCCCTGTTCCAGATAAGCCTGCATCTGAGTGCGGTAAGCATTCTCCCATACCGGATCAATAGTCAAGACGCGCTGGGTCAGGCGGATACTCTCCAAAGGGTTGCGGATAATGAGCGAGTCGGCCAGGGTCGTCATCAAACCCAGAGCCAAGACCTGGAGCCGCTCCCGTTCGGCGCTGCTCCAATCCTCATACCGTCGTTCGGGAATGTAATCTCCTTTATATAGACTCAATGCCTGCTGATACAGTTCAATGGCGGCTTCCTCATTATCCTCGATGACCTCTTGATTGCCCTCGGCAATCAGTTCCTCAAACCTATCGGCATCAATCCAGATCAAACTGGGCGTCAAGCCATAGGTCAATCCGTGCCGCTGGATAAAAAGCGGTTCGGCTCTCGGCTTACGGTCCGGTTCGATGACTTTGTTGATGGTGTGTAGCGCGACCTTAAAATCCCGGTCGCCTCCCTCAAAATCAACATCGGGCCATAAGCGGTCGATAATTTGTTCCTTGTGGAGATGGGCCGTCTGACGGCGCATCGTAATGAAAAATTGAAACAGGTGGAGGGCTTTCTCCCGTTTCCAGGCGGTTGATGGTACTTCGACTCCATCTCGCCACACACGAAAATTGCCCAGCGTTTGAATACGCAAGGGCGCATCTTCCTTATTTGTATACGCTCGTTCAAGCTCAGATGGTAAATCCATTGCCTTTTCGGCCAACTATGGGTTTGATAAAGCCACTATATGTCCACATCAAGAAACGGATTGAACAGATAAACTGTTACATTCGGTACAAACATCAAATAAACGAAATTTCACAATATTCAAAAGATATGATTTTTGTTTGACAAATAGAATGTGTCAAAAATTATTTTTTCAGAAAACTTGTAACTCAACTGTAACTCACTTCGTTTATAATTATGCCATAGTTATTTGCTGTATATAGAGACAAAGCGATTATCAGGTCGCTTCAACAACCAAATACGGGAGGAATCAGCCATCAACGTCATTGAAGTCGTTGACAACAGCGTTTCTCTATACGAGAAAGAAAGGTGTTAAAAATGTATCAGGAACTACCACTTACCGGTTTTAAACTTTTTAATCAACTTACCGACAGTTATACCGATATGGTCCGCTGTGCAATGGGATTGGATCGTAGCGCACAGGATCAAGTAAGGGCTGAGCAAACTACCAACGATATTGAAGTGGCTAACCTATCGGCTTTGTCTGATAAACTCGCCGAGTTGGACGAGCTACGACAACAGGTACAGGTGTTGAACCAAAAAATCGAACGTTTGGAGAAGAATAAGAAGGCCAATCAATGGAATAAGTCGGGGAAGGGGCATTGGCGATTGTAGAGATTTTGCGTGACATCTAAATTTTATCAACCGAAAAAAGAGGGAAATCTTTACAGACCTCCCTCTTTTTTCTTTCTGTCACATCACTTGAAAAAGTGACTATGCCGGTTCAAAAGCGAGATAGGTGCGTTTTTCATCGCCCTCACCCCGTTCGATGTAGGTGGCTTTCACAGGCATCCCGATTTTGATTTCCTCCGGCTTGGAGACATCAACCTCCATTAGTTGCCCGCAAACGGATGGCCCTTCTTCTAGCTCAACCACAGCGGCACAGTAGGGGTTTTTGATGCTGTAACCGGCTTCGACCATCGCCGTCGGTCCAACGGTGATGACAGTGAAAGCACGGACTTTCCCCTTACCAGACATTTCTACCCATTCCATGTTCGTGCTGTAGCTTTCGGGGCACATAGCTCGTGGGGGCACGTATAAGTTGCCGTTATCGGTACATCGTGTCCCCATTAATTTATGTTCGGCCAGATGACCGTAAAACTCTACTGCCGTGAATTCTCCGTTTCCGCTCATTATTTATCTCCTTTCAAAGATGTGAACAAAGGCGGATTCGCCCGTGCCACCAAC
>CAZWZZ010000930.1:0-2935 GCA_964638395.1 uncultured Caldilineaceae bacterium | reverse complement strand
GGTTACAACCAACATTTCTTAGGGCCTGGCGGAGATGGGGCAACAAGTTGCTGCTCGGGGGGTATAGCCAATTGGAATTGGTGGGGAGGCTCTCTGAATGTTTTATTGCTTCCAAAAACCTGGTATTGGTTCTATTCGGGTGCTCAAACAGCCTCAAATTACCAAGCTACACTGTATTTCAACTAAAACATCCGTGAATTTTATGTCAATGTTCGGAAAGGACTAAGTACCTATGAAACGTTATCGTTATTTACTACTCATTGTAAGTATAATAATCGCATCTCTGCTCATCGTTGCTACGGCCCATGCGCTTAGAGATCAACAAAATAGTCAGGAACTTCTTAAACGGGTGGTTTTACAAAAAACAGACTTCCCATCTGATGTTGATCAGCATACATTTAATTCTGATGAGACTAAGTTTGAAGATTTTAACAATCAAATCTCGGTGGTGACGATGCCTTTTGTCGCCGATGGATTTGTCGATGCCTATCGAGTTAGTGGGTGGTACTCCATAGACCTTGAAAATGAGGCTTTCAAAGAAGCTAGTCAGGGTGTCCACGTAGAAAATATGGCCTTCCTATTTGAGGATAGAGGAAAAGCCACAGAAGCTTATAAGCAACAAGTTCGAGAGTTAAATGATGAAATTCTGCCTGCTTTGGAAACTATCACCATCGAAGACTTTCAGATTGATAGCTTTCAAGGAAAACTTGTCCGGTATGATCACACCGATGAAGGACATGATTTTTCGGCTTACCATCTGTTCGGCATAGTGGATAACCGAATCTTTCACCTTATTGTTTATGGACTCCCGGATCCTGCAACTGAGCGGACATTTGGACAATTGGTTGAGAAGTTAGCAAGTTATCAGTCGGACAAATAGTTTGAGATTGTAACCTATAAGAAAGCCTTCGCTATGTGCGGGGGCTTTTCTATTATTCCTACGGAAACCGTCTATGAAACAACATCATTACATATTGTTCACCGTTCTACTTTTATTGTTTGGGCTATTGACCGTTGGCACAGCAAATGGGCTTACACCAAAACAACAAAGCAATGCGGATATTTTGAGGCAGGTGGTTTTAAGGAAAACCGACTTTCCCGAAGATGTTGAAGATTACACTTTTAGCTCGGATGAAGCAAAAGCTGAGGATTTTAACGAACAAATTTCCTTTGTAACCATTCCTTTCTGGGCTGAAGGGTTTGTAGATGCGTATCGGGTGAATGGTTGGTATACTCTTACCTTTGAAGAGGAGGCGCTCAAAGAGTTCAGCCCAGGCGCGTTTGTTGAAAACATAGCGTACGTATTTGAGAGCCAAGAACAGGCTGCGAACGCTTTTGAGCAGCAACTAACTCAGTTTAATACGGATGTCGAAAATCTTGAGACAAAGATCGAAGATATTCAACATAACAGTCCACAGAGTAAGTTAATACGTGTTGACTACACCCAAGAAGGTATGGACTTTACGCTTTATGTTTTTATCGGCGTGGTAGATAATCGATTGCTCTTCTTGATGGTTGATGGTGTCCCCGACCCGACGGTGCAAAGAGCTTTTGAAAATCTGGTAACCAAACTGGTGAGTTATCAGTCAGAAAACTAAATCATAGTTTTATCGACAAAGCATAAACAATACCCTCTTGCAAAGTGCAAGAGGGTATTGTGATTTTTGTTTGAATTGTAACACCTTTGACTAATGGGAACCGAGCGGCTCATCCTTCAAGAAATACCAATCGGGTTGTTTTACTTTAAGGAGAACCTAATATGCGTAAAAATTTAATCCTTTTGTTTGAAGTCGCTTTGGCTCTAGCGGCACTTGTAGCCGGTTACATCTTCGTGGTGGGCTGGACGGCGGTCAATACGCCGGTAGCAGCGCGGACCCTGACCGTTCCTGATCAGCCTCACATTCTCTACTTAGCTCCAGCGGGCACAGAACGAGGTCAGGTTAAGGATGAGGTCATGCAGAACCGAGGGGCAACCCGAAAGGATGAAACCGCCTAAACCAAAAGGGTTGTCCCAATGTTAAATTTGTCAGTCAAGCAGATGCTAGACTTGAAATTTCGCCTAAATTCTGGGACACACCCAATTTTTGGAAAAAGTTGACACTGCCGCCAATCTATGTTATGATGCTGTCAACATTTCGGAGCTAATCAATGTCGCGCAAAATTCGTCATCTAATCCATAATCAAGCTCAAGTTAAAGTTGCCTCGCAGACCCACGACTCCGCGCTGTTTCAAGGTCGCCTGGTGACGCTCGCACTCTTTTTTGCGGGCGTTTTTTATTTTTATGCTTATTTTTGGGGTAGCTGGGGGGCTGCGCTAACCGGAGGCTGATGGATTTTTGACGATAGGCTAAAACGACAGGGCGCAACCCATTCACGGTTGTGCCCTTTTTGTTTGTCTTATTTTTTTATATCTAAACAGAGAAAGGAACCTACTTATGATTATCATTATGAAAATGAGCGCCACCGAAAGGGATGTCGAGGCCGTAGTGAGCCGCGTTGAGAAGCTGGAGCTAAAAACCCATCTATCCAAAGGAGAAGAGCGAACCGTGATCGGGGTCATTGGGGATGAACGGAAGTTGGACAAGGGGAGCGTCAACCGCATGAACGGCGTAGATCGGGTCGTACCGGTGCTGCGTCCCTTCAAGCTGGCCAGCCGCGATTTCCAGCCGGAGGATTCGCAGATTCCAGTCAATGGCCACGTTTTCGGCAGCGAAAAGGTGATTATGATGGCTGGCCCCTGCTCTGTGGAGAGCATGGAGCAGATGATGGAAACGGCGGTCGCCGTCCGGGAAGCGGGCGCTCATCTGCTGCGGGGCGGGGCCTTCAAGCCGCGCACCTCCCCCTACAGCTTCCAGGGAATGGGCGAGGAGGGGCTGCAAATTATGGCCGAGGTGCGCCGGGAAACCGGCCTGCACATCGTCACCGAAGTCATGGCC
>CAZWZZ010000929.1:0-2944 GCA_964638395.1 uncultured Caldilineaceae bacterium | reverse complement strand
GATAATGTTGCTCCGCCCGGCGGTAGTCGCCCATCGTCTGATACAACACGGCCAGATCATCCAGCGTCGCGGCCAGGTCGGGATGGGTGGCGCTGACGCTCTCCCGCCGGAGCGCCAGGCTCTCCTCGAATAGAGAGACCGCCCGCTCATAATCGCCCAGGGCTTGCCAACTCCGGGCCAGATCATCCAACGTCGGCGCAATATCCGGGTGCGTCTCCCCCACCCCCTGCCGCTTGATCTGCCAGGCCCACTGCTGGAGGCGTCTGGCCTCGGTATAGTCCCCCAGCGTATAGCGCAGCCGGGCCAGACTCTCGACGCTGTGGGCAAAGGGGAGACTCTCCCGGCCCAGTTTGGTCTCGCGGATGTGGCGGGCTTCTTGGTAACGGGTCTCGGCTTCTTCATACCGGCCCCAAGCGTGATAGAGCCGGGCCAGCCCCTCCAGGTCGGTGGCGTAGAGGGGATGCTCTGCCCCAAATAGCTCGCGGCTGATGGCTACCGCCTGGGTGTAGAGCCGCTCGGCCTCCTCATACTGGCCCAGATCGTGAAACAGCCGGGCCTGATCCCGCAACGATTGGCCGACTTCCGGGTGGGTTTTGCCCCAAACGGCCAGCCGCCGCCGGAAGGCGTCCCGGTAGCGCGTTCTGGCCTGGTCATACTTGCCCCAGGCGTGATGTAGCCGGGCCAAGTCGTGGAGGCTGTGGGCCAGGGCCGGATCATCATTAGGCAGCGTGGCCTGGCGCATCTGGTGCGCCCGGTTGAATTTCGCTTCCGCTTCGGCATAATTCCCCCGGCTGAGATGGAGCCGCCCCAGGCTGTGCAGCGTCCGGGCCAGGTCGGGCTGATCGCCGGGATAGAGGTGCTGCCGGATGGTCAGGGCCTCGGTCAGATGTTGCTCGGCCAGGGTAAATTGGCCCATTGCCCGGAACAGGTCGCCCAGGCTGTTCAACAGGGCCGCGATGTCAGCCTGGTTTGGGGCGGCCTCCTGCCGTTTGAGTTGGAGCGCCCACCGGTAAAGCCGCCTGGCCCGGTCATAATCCTCCACCATCCGGTAGAGGTTGGCCAGGGTGACGGTCGCCGCGATGAAGCGGGCGTCTTTCTGGCCCTTGCTCTGTTGCAAAAGCTGGCTGACTTCAGTGGCCAGGGGGATGGCCGCCGGGTAGCGCCCCGCCCGGCGCAGTTGCTCGATTTGTCGGCTGAGTGCTTCGATTTTTGTGTGGGTTGCAGGCGTCATCCGGCGTGACCTTTCTTCATAATATGGTTGCCCTTGTGTTTTATTTCTGTATAATACCTGTCAAGACATTATTGAGTTGGATAGAGATCAATGACCATACACACTGTCGCCGTACAAATTCCGCAATCGCTTTACGAGCGTTTAGAGCAAGCCGCCATCAAATTGCAGAAGCCCGTCGATAATTTATTGATCGAAACCTTGCAGGCGGCCCTAGCAACAGGTGGCGAAATCCCCACCGATATTCAGGCCGATATTGCCACCCTAGATCACCTAAGCGAGCCTGCCCTACGAGATGTGGCAGTTAGTGAAATGCTCCCTCAAGATCAAGCACTGATTGAACAACTGCTGGAACAGCAAAGTCAGCGGCCTTTGCGTGATGAGGAAGCAGCCCAACTCGACCAACTCCGTCACGAGTATGGCCGGGTAATGCTTCGCAAAGCCCGAGCCTATGCCCTATTAGCCGAACGCGGTCATTCCTTGCCTCAAGCGTAGTGTATTGTGTCTCCTCAACGACCTTACATTCCCGACCATATTCGCCACCAGGTTGAGACGGAAGCCCAACATCGGTGTGGCTACTGTTTGACCGACCGCCGGTTTACCGCTAAACGACTTCATCTTGAACACATCATCCCTATTGCCGCCGGCGGTGGTTCCGAACCGGACAATCTATGGCTGGCCTGCGATCTATGCAACAGCCACAAAGGGTCACGCACCCACGCTCTGGACCCGATGACTGAACAAACTATCCCTTTGTTTAACCCCCGCCGACAAACCTGGTCCGAGCATTTTGCCTGGAATGATGACGGAACCCATATTCTCGGCTTAACCCCGACCGGTCGAGCCACCATCATGGCCTTGCGTCTAAATCATCCTTTTCTCGTGGAAGCCCGCCGTTGGTGGGTGCAGGCGGGGTGGCATCCGCCTGAATAGAAATCAGAATTTTGATACTATCAGTGACAATCTGCGTCTATCTGTGAACCCTGGAACTCTTTTAAAACAGTCTCTGAGGATAAGTTATACTTCCCCTCACTTAATTTATCAGAAAGGATAGATACCGTTAGCTATGAGTATGCAAGTCACCTTGACCTTGCCGGACGACATTTACCGCCAGGTTGAACATATGGCGCAAACCACGAATCAACCGGTCACCGAACTGTTAGCGGAAACAATCCGCCAGGCATTTCCGCCGCTGCACGTCAATGAAAATCGAGCCATGATGCAGCAAGAGGTGGCCGCCTTTGAAGCCAATCATACAACGTTGTGGCAAAAGTACGCTCATCAATTTATTGCGATGTATCAGACTGAGGTGATTGACCACGACTCTGATGAGTTAGCCCTGTTAGAACGTATTGAGGCTCAGTACCCTAACGACGTTGTCCTGATTCGCCAGGTGTTGCCGCATCCCCCAAAAACGCTCCATTTTCGTTCGCCGCGATTTGTGTCCTCATGAGTATATCTGGTCGTGACTCTCAATGGTCTGGCCGGTGTCACCGAAGTGACGGGCTGATGGTCTACGGTTTTGCCACAGAGGCCCAGAGAACTCAGAGATTTTTTTGGTCTTTCTCTGTGCCCTCCGTGCCTCCGTGGCTACTTCATCATTCCCTCCAACGGTCCCGGATCGCCCTGGCAGATGAACGCGCCCCAATAGAGCGGATCGGGGTATTTCTCTTTTAACGCCAACTGCGCCTGACGCAACGTCTCGGCGCGGGGTTC
>CAZWZZ010000928.1:0-2946 GCA_964638395.1 uncultured Caldilineaceae bacterium | reverse complement strand
TTGATAAGTTGCCCCCGCCAGCCGGCATCCCCCAGCGGGTAATGATCCCGCAGGCTGACCTCAGACCGGATCATACCGTTGATGAGGAAAAAGTGGCGCAACATAAAAAAGTCGGGCCGGTTGAGCGGATCAAGCCCCCGGCGGAGGATGCTGGGGATGGCGTAGAAGGAGCGGCGGGCCTCCAGACAGCCCTGTTGCAGCGCATCGGGACTCATGCGGGCCGGTTGGAAAGGGATTTTGTTGTAGCTGTAGGCATCGTCCAGCCACCAGGAGTCGTAGAGCAGCCGCCCCTCGGCGGCCAGCCGCTCGTAGAGGGGCGTGCCGGGGAAGGGGGTCAGATGGTTGAAAGCGCCGATGAAGAAGCGGTGCCGCTTGGCAAACTCAACCGTCTCGGCGAAGGAGGCGGGCGTGTCCAGATCGTAGCCAAAGATAAAGGTCACATACAGCTTGATGCCGTACCGCCGCAGATTGGCCAACGCCTGCTCGTAGCCCCCCTTCATCGTATTGAAGCCTTTGGCCATCGCCTTCAAATTCTCCGGGTTGAGGCTCTCGAAGCCGATCAGCAGCCCCTCGCAGCCACTCCGCACCAGCAAATCGAGAAACTCCTCATCGTGGGCGGCGTTGATGCTGGCCTGGCTGACCCAGCGCAGCTTGAGCGGGATCAGCGCCCGGAAAAATTCTTTGGCCTGGGCCATATTGGCGGTGATGTTGTCATCGACAAAGAAAATAAACGTTTTGTCCTGCCGTTTCATCGCATGCAGCTCGGCGATGATGTCGTCGATGGGGCGGCGGCTCTGGCTCTGGTCAAAGACGGTCTGCACGGCGCAGAAGTCACATTTGAAATGGCAGCCCCGTCCGGCTTCGATCAGGCCAATCGACAGATACCGTTTACCCCGAAAGATGGAGCGATCCGGGCGCAACCCGGCCAGCGCCGGGCGTTCGGTCGCCCGGTAGAACTTTTCCAGCCGCCCGTGGCGAGCATCGTCGATCAGCCGGGGCCAGATCGTCTCCGCCTCGCCGATGACCACCGCCTCGGCATAGTCGGCCACCTCCTCCGGGCAAAGCATGGCGTGGAAGCCACCCATAACCACCGGCACGCCCCGCCGCCGGTACTCGCTGGCGATTTGGTAGGCCCGTTTAGCCGTGTAGGTCTCGATGCTGATGGCCACCAAATCGGTCGGCTCATCAAAGGGGATGGTTTCCATGCGGTCATCATAAAATTTGACTTCGACATCGCCCGGCGTCAACCCGGCGATGACGGCGGCCGGCAGCGGCTCCATCTGCCAGGTGCCGATGTAAGCCTGCCCCGGCCGGCGGCCAATGCAGGGATGGATGATGGTCAACTTCATACGCAGGCTCCTTATTTCAGGCGTTACTACAACGGATTGAGAAAACGGCGGATTTCGTCTGGTTTTTATCCGTTTCTTTCCCCATCCGGTGTCGTGTCACTGTAACCCAAACCGCATCGCGTGTTTCTTGAACACCTCTTTCCGAAAAATTGGGGCATATTTCAGATAGACGCCCAGCTTGTAGAGCGAACGCAGGTTGGTTTTAGGATCGAAGAGGCGGCGGACGAGAGAGCCGACGGTGTTGTAGCTGGCCCGGCAATGCCAGCAGGCTTCGGTCAACTCCTCGGCGGACATATGGTTGGGCCGGAAGGGGGCGTAGTTGAAACGATACTCCGGGTGGAGCCACCATTGGCCGTCGTAGAGCAGCCGTCCCTCGGCGGCCAGCTTGTTGTAGAGGGGGGTGTTGGGGTAGGGCACGAGGATGTTGAAGGCGGCCAGCGGAAATTTGTTGCTCTGGGCAAAGTCGAGCGTCTGCTCAATCGAGGCCGGGGTGTCGTGGTCGTGGCCGAGGGTGAAGGCGGCCCACAGTTGCAGCCCGTGATCCCGGATGATCTTTAACGATTCACGGTAATCGTTGAAGCCGCCGATGAAGTTGGGCGATTTTTTCATCCAGCGCAGGCTGTCCGGCGAGATCGACTCGAAGCCGACGACCATACCGAGGCAGCCACTCTTGACCATCAAGCGCATCAACTCCCGATCCTGGGTCATATCGATGCTGCCCTGAGAGACCCAATGGACGTTGAGCGGGATCAGCGCCCGGAATAGCGCTTTGGCCGCCTCGAAGTTGGCCAGGAGGTTGTCATCGACGAAGAAGAGGATTTGTTTGTCGGCGGCTTCGATCTCCCGGACCACCTCCCGCACGTCCCGGCAGTAATGCTGTTTATCGAAGTAGCGGCTGACGGCGCAGAAGTTGCAGGCGAAGCGGCAGCCCCGGCTAAATTGGAGGAGCGTAATCGGCAGGTAGCCTTTGCCTTTGAAAATGTCGCGGCGGGTCAGCGTCCCCGGCTGGGGCGAGCCGACCGGGGCCTCGTAGAGCGGGCGCAAGCGGCCCCGGTCGGCATCGGCGATGACCTGCGCCCAGCCGGTCTCGGCGTCACCGGTGAAGATCGAGTCGGCGTGGGGCCGCACCTCGCCGGGGATGAGCGTCGGCTGCATGCCGCCCATAATGACCGGCACGCCCCGCTGCCGGAACGCGGCGCTGATTTCGTAGGCTCGGCGAGCGGTGTAGGTCTCGACGGTGATGGCCACCAGGTCGGTCGGCTCGTCGTAGGGGATCGTTTCCAGGCGGTCGTCGTAGAGAACCACCTCCACCTCCGGCGGCGTCAAGCCGGCCAGCACCCCCAGTTGCAGCGGCTCCATCCGCCCTTCGTCCACGTAGAGGCTGTGTTCCATACGGCCAATGTTTGGTTTGATGAGGGTCAGTTTCATTGTGGGGTTTGCCTTTCCAACCATTCAGCTAATTATAACCTCAATTCCATCACGTCGCCAACTTGAAGAGGCAGGTAGGGTGTATTTCACTTTTGGGGCGAATTATAGCCCTCAACGATTTAACCGCCCCGATGGAAGGTTGGAAGGCTGGAAGATTGGTCACACGCCT
>CAZWZZ010000927.1:0-2947 GCA_964638395.1 uncultured Caldilineaceae bacterium | reverse complement strand
CAGAATCAGTTGGGCACGAAGGAGAATGTGATGACCCAAGATCACCATAATAATCGTTACAATTTACGAAGTGGACTTATTCTTTACCCCACTCAGCAGGATGCCATCGAGCAACTGTTGACCACGTTGTTTCAACAAGCCCCGGCCCATTTTATTTTGCTGGCCGATGTAACCGGCCAGGTGGTTTCTACCCGTGGCGAACAGGTCCGAAAAAACCTGGTTGGACTGGGTTCTCTGGTCGCCGGCGACCTGGCCGCCAGCCACGAAATTGCCCGGTTGACCGGACAGTACGATGCCTACCAGATGGTGCTACGCGAGGGGCAGACCACCCATACCTTTATCTGTGAAGCCGGTCATTATCTGGCTTTGATGGTCCAGGTTTCGACCGAAACGCCCCTCGGCTGGGCACGGATAGCGATCAGCAAGGCAGCTCGTCAACTGACCGACATCTCGGAGAACCCGCCGGCCGATAGTCACCCGCCGCAAGCCTCCGAGGAAGATTTGGAGTCGCTCAAGCAGGATGGCCTGTCCAATTTATTCAATGATGCGTTAGACGATTTATGGTTGGAGTAGGCTTATGTTCATAAATTGGCAATTACGAGAAATGAATTTGAAGATTGTGTATTACGGCCCGGCCCTGAGTGGGAAAACGACCAATCTGGAGCAAATCCACGTTCGGGTTGATCCTAAGCGCCGGGGTGAACTGATCTCCCTGAAGACGCAGGAGGATCGGACCCTCTACTTCGACTTTTTGCAGTTGGAATTGGGCAAGATTGGCGGCCTCAGTCCCAAGATTCACCTCTACACCGTCCCCGGTCAGGCTTATTACGAAGCCAGCCGGAAGCTGGTCCTCCGAGGTGCGGATGGGGTTGTTTTTGTGGCTGACTCTGCGGCCAGCCGGGCCAAGGATAACCTGGAGTCGTGGCAGAGCATGAAGATGCATATGACGGCGTTGGATATGCCTTTCAATGAGATTCCGATGGTGGTGCAGTTCAACAAGCGGGACTTGCCGATGGTGATGCCGACGACGGTACTGCAAAATATGCTCAACCTGAATGGCATTTCCACCTTTGAGGCGATTGCTTGTGAGGGGAGAGGTGTGTTTGAGACCTTGAAAGCAATCATCAACAGCGTGGTCAGCAAAGTGCAACAAGAAGTCACCTGATCCCGTTCTAGTTAACTAAAATTTTTGAAAGGATTTGTGAGGCAACTGTGATGTCTAATGATACAGCATCCGGGTCGACCGGATTGGCCAGGGTTCTGGCCGAGATGAATGAAAAAGGTGGGTTTCCTATCGCCGTGATTACCGACCGGCACGGTTTTCCCATCGCCTCCGCGGCCGGGCCGGGTGAAGACCCGGATATTCAGTCGGCGGTCGTGGCTCTGGTGCAAAAAACGGCCACGCAGGCCAGCACCCAACTGGGCATGGCCCAGACCGATGAAATTTCGCTCTATGATACGGAGGGGCGGCGGTTGGTGTGCCGGCCCTTTAGCATCAACGGGCACAGTATGATTTTGGCCGTTCTTATCCCAGATCGAAACCAAAGTTATCGTCGTTTAACCAACCAGGCCGTTAGCGCTATTCAGCGTCAATGGAAACTGTAAACTGTAGGGAGTAGACGATGTCTTTACAAGGTAGTTTAGAAGATATGACCGTCGCCGATTTGATCCAACATAATTGTCTGGATCGTAAAACAGCCCGGCTGATGGTCGAGAACAATGGCCAGCAGGCGACCCTATTCTTCAAAGAAGGAGCCGTCACCGATGCCATACTCGGTGGTCTGAATGGGGAAGAAGCTGTTTACAAACTGTTGACCTGGCAGAACGGCTTCTTTACCTTGGAGACGGGCTATGAGTCCCCCTCAATTACAATCGAGCGAAACTGGTCCAGCCTGCTTATGGAAGGCGCTCGTTTGCTCGATGAGCGTAATCACGAAACGAACGGCGTCTCCCCTATCGACGAGCTGGCTCCGGCGTTTCAACCCACGGAGAAAGAGCCGCACGAACGGCTAAAAGAGATTTTGAATAGCCTGGCGGCAGAAGGCACAGATTTGGAGGGGGCGGCCGTAATCAACCTGGATGGTCTGATTTACGCTGCCAAAATGTCTCAATCAGTCGATAAAGATGACTGTATTGGTCCCACCTGGGCTGAGATTTTCGGGTTTAGCCGGCGTGGCGTCGAACAATTCGAGCGGGGCGTTTTTAAACAAACGCTCATCCAGGGCAATCGAGGCAACATTGTCATCACCGATTTGAATGAGGCGTTGATTTTTGTTGGCCTGATACCCGCCGACGTCAGTCTGGGAATTGTCTTTTCCGAGACTCGCGTTGCTGTTGAAAAGTTGCGTCAGGCGTTGTAAGCGGACGGTATGCTCTGGAAATCAAATCAAGTTGTTTTTCCCGTAGATTGCAAAGGTGTGGGGCATCCCCTCGACCCGCTCAGGACAGAACCCTCGTCTCGGAAGGATGCCACCGCCTCATTGCACGCTACTTATCTATCAATCTCTATATTAGGAAGGAACATAAATAATGGCTAAAAAGAAGAGTGAACTTTTGGCAGATGCCCTGGCAACGTTGTTGCAAGAGTCGTCCGATATTGACGGTGCGGCAATTGTGGGCGTGGATGGGTTGGTCTATTCGGCCAACGTCACCCAGAAAGCTCTGGATGAGAACATGGTTGGGGCCACCTCGGCAGCGGTTTTAGGGCTGAGTAAGCGGAGCGTCGATCAGTTGAAGCGCGGCACATTTACCCAAACGCTTGTGCAGGGGGATGATGGCAACATCATCGTGGTCAGCTTGAATGATGAAACGCTTTTTGTGGGGTTGACACCCAACAATGTCAACCTGGGCATGGCCTTCGCCGAAGTCCGAACGATGGTGGCCAGCCTGAGCGAAATTTTGTGATTTCACGATTAACTCAATGTGGCTATAGCCTGACCACGACTTA
>CAZWZZ010000926.1:0-2950 GCA_964638395.1 uncultured Caldilineaceae bacterium | reverse complement strand
TGGTGGCCGGGGGTTAATTGGCGGGTGGGGCGGCCCGCTCCAAATTCAAGGCCAGCAACCGCTCCAAAATATCGTCATCGCTGACATGCTCCGGCCAGCCGTAGGCGGTCAGAACGGCGCGGTCGAGGGTGGTGTGGAGGTAATCCAATTCTTCGATGTCGTCGAGGGAGATGATTGCTTTGGCCAGCTTGTCCCACTGGCCGGGGCTGCGCTGTTGGCCTTTGATCTGCTCGCGGTAATCGGTCAGGGCGTTGTAGAGGTTGGTCAGGGTTCGTTTCTTGACCACTTTCTGGCTGATGGTGATACCGACCCCCTCCGGGTGGAGCCAGGCTTGGTCGGCTTTTCGGTGACGAAGACACCTCAGAATACCAGGTTGAATTCCACCTTACTATGCTTGACAACTTCGTCAATAATCTGATCCAGATCTTGCCGGTTTATAACGGTTTGTAATCTGTCGATCAAGATTGGGATATTTATCACTTCTTCGATGCTCTGCATATACCGCTCAACGATAGCATTAACCGCATATTGTGCTTCAGCGCCCTGTCGGATCATAGCCTTGATTTCAGCGGTGTCCGCCTCACTTTTCACAACAAATGTGATGGGGTATCGTTGAATTTTATCAATGTCCAAAAAATACTTCTTCACATCAAGCGTTTCTGTCACTTGAAAGAAGCGACCAAGGGGACGCATCACAAAATCAATCCCCCCATCATTGGCATTGGTCCGGCCTGTTTTGTATAGGATCAGTTTTTCTTCTTCAATTTCATCAAGGCTCCATCCCCAAAATATAGACACATCTCCATAATATGCTTTGAGGATGGCGAAACTGACAATCTCAAATATCCTGGCGTCAACATTGGGTCGTAGTAGATTATTTACAAAGTCAACGACCTCATCAGGGCTTTGCTCATAAATCTGCTGCATCCGTTCGCAGTCACGAATAAATGCGTTGAAGGCGCCTTGCTTTGTTTCGACATAAGCATCAATAATGGCCAGAACCGCTTCCGCGATATTATTTTCATCGGCATTGGTCTTGATTTTGAGCAAATTTTCATTGATCCAATATCGATTGGTTTCCGGGTCGCGTAAAATTGGGATAACGTCAGAGGTGGGAAAATATTTTCTGAATTCTTGATTCATCCGATGATTAAGAGCGTGGTTTTGAAGTTTGCTGCCAAATGGCAGTTGTCTTTGGCGGGTGAGAAGCTCTGAAAATTTGGCCCCCTCCGCATCTCGATAATGTCCACGCTGATGGTATCCACGATTTACGTAATCCTCAACCAGGACATAAATGGCATAGATGTTGCCAAACGCGCCGCGAGCTTTTGACCCGCGTGAGGCGGAAACCGTTTTGATATTCAAATATTGCAAGAGTTCGCTGCGAGACAGGATCTCATCGCCCAATTCCCCAAAGGCTTGCTGGAGAATATCTTTGATGACCGGGGTAAACCCGTGTTCCTTCATTATTCTAGCCCATCTAATCTTAATTGATTGGGAGGATGAACCGAATTTTTATGCTGGAAATTCTTTTTGGGGGGCTGGAGAAACTCCCCTTTATGTGTTGCTTGGATGCCGACTCTCCGCAAACCGATTTTTACATAATCTTCCTGTAATTCAATACCAATGGTTGATCGGTTCATTTTTTTGGCGACGGCGCAGGTGGTAAATGTCCCGGCAAATGGGTCGAGAATCGTATCACCGGCGTTACTACTGGCCGCAATGATCCTTTCTAACAAGACTTCCGGTTTTTGAGAGGGATGATTTTCATATTCCGCCATTCTGTATCGAACCCGAGGAAAATACCAGGCATTGCCGGGAACTTTTTCACTGTTGTAAACGGTTGGCGTCTTTTTACGATAATCAATCAGCTTTCGTTTCGCGCCCGTTTTGGCTTCTATCAGAATATCATCGGCGTTGAAGGTGTAATCATTCGGATTCTTCACACAATGCAGAATTGGCTCATACAACGAGCCAAAATATTTCTTGGCTTGTACGCCCGAACTGTCATAGTGCCAGATGATACGGGACAGGATCGTCAGCCTCTCCCTCAAATAAAGATCAATATAGGGTATACTTTGGGTACTTGACATCACATAAAGGGTTCCGGTTGGGGTTAATTTCCGAATACACAACTCCAACCAGGTTTGACACCATTCGGCATAGGCCCGGTCATCGGGCCATTTATCAATAAAATTAGCAAATCGTTTGCCGATATTGTAAGGTGGGTCGGCGAAAATCAAATCAATACTTTCATCGGCTAACGTCGGCAAAACATCCAAAGCGTTTCCGTGATAGACAATATGGTTATCTGATGAATATCTTTCAAATTTATCGGTACTCATTGCGATACTCCATCATACTGTGCTTCAAAGGTGAAAAACTCCCCCTTGGGGTCAGCCTCCAGCGGCGCGGGGTGGTCGATCAGAGCGCAGACATCAAGAAAGTGGCTCTGAGCCGTGGTTATTTCCTTGAGTTGGATTTTGCCCCATTTGGCGGCAAACTCTCGCGGGCTGAGGGTCGGCATGGGTGGTTGGGTCTCCTCTCGTGGTTCCAGACCCTAAAGGTTTTAGAGAGCGATTTTATCACAAAACCCCACGCCGGATGGAAGCAGGTTTTGCCCGGCGCGGGTGGCGGAAACCTTTAGGGTCTCAGGGTCTATTTTATTGTACCGTTTTGGTTAGGTTTGGCAAGATCGCAGCCCACCCTTCCACCCTTCCCCCTTCCAAACTTCCATTCCTTTTGCCCAAAACCCCCCTTTCCCCTAAAATGAAAAGACCGCCCCTGTCATTTACGACAGCGGCGGTCTGGTTGATACTCCTGATTGCCCGAACGGATTAGCGCTTGGACGGCGGCATTCCGGTAAAGGCAATCAGGCTATCGACATCTCGGCGCAGCTTGAGCAGAGATTCTTTCCACTGCTCAAGCTGCTGGCCGAGGGGCAGCAGGC
>CAZWZZ010000925.1:0-2956 GCA_964638395.1 uncultured Caldilineaceae bacterium | reverse complement strand
AAACCCCATAGCCAGCCTGCCAATCGCCCACCCTACTGGGTGCTTTTTTTTACGCTCCTCGGCTTTGGCCTGCGGCTCTACCGGCTCGATTTTCAGCCGTTGTGGGGAGATGAGGGCTGGAGCTTTTACTTCGCCACGCAGCCCCTCGGCGAGCTGCTGGCCCTGACGGCGGTCGATATTCACCCGCCCCTCTACTACCTGCTGCTCAAAGCCTGGCTGACCATCGCCGGCGTCGAGGCCGAAATCGCCCGCCTTTTGTCGATAGCCATTGGTACGCTGTTGCTCCCGACCCTCTACGTGCTGGGCCACCGGCTGTTTGAGCGTCGGGTGGGGCTGCTGGCGGCGGGGGTCGGCGCGTTGATGCCGTTGGCCATCTACTATTCCCAAGAAGTGCGGATGTATGGCCTGGTGACGCTGCTGGGGGCGCTGTCGATGTACGCCTTCATCCGCTGGCAGCAGGCCCCCAACGCTCGGAGCGAGGCCGTACCCCCCCAGAACGCTCAGAGCGGGTCTGTGACCCGCGACGGGGAGGCTACGACGGCGGTCTCAGACCGCCTGCGAGCTTTTAATGAGCAGGGCTGGCTCATCGCCTACATCCTGACCACGACGGCGGCCCTCTACACCCACTACTACGCCGCGCTGCTTCTAATCTGCCAGGGGTTGCTTTTGCTATTCACCCTGGCCGAGCGGCGGGCTTTTTCATTAAAATCAGCAAAATCAGCAAAATCGGCAAAATCAATAAAACCAATTCTGGCTGCCATCACCCCGCTGGCTGCCATCGGCCTGCTCTATCTGCCGTGGCTGGTGTACGTCATCCCCCGCCTGTCGAGCTACGTCGAGAATAAGCGGGCTGTCGAAGGCTACCTGCCGCTCCACATCGTCCGCTTCTTCGGCGATCATTTCGTCGCCTTTAGTATCGGCCATCTGCCCGCCGAGTTGCGGCTCTACGTCTGGGTAGCCCTGCCCTTTATTTTTGCCGCCTCGCTCGGTTTTGTGGCCGCCCTCTATTTTAATCGTAACCGGCCCTACGCCCCGCTCTTTCTCTATCTCTTTGTACCTCTCCTCCTCGGCTACCTCATCAACGAGATTTTTCCATTCAACCCGCCCTACTTCGAGCGCACGCTGCTGTTGGCCGCCCCGGCCTATTGGCTCTTCATCGCGGCGGGCCTCCTCTGGCTCTGGGAGCGGCAATATTTACTGGTCGGCACGGTCGTGCTGGCGATGCTGCTGGCAACGGGGCTGGTCTTGGCCTCTTTCTATACCGTGCCCCGCTACCCCCACGAGGATTACCGGCCCATGCTCAAAAAGATCGCCGCTCAAGCTACGCCGCAAGATACGCTGCTGGCCAGCTACCAATGGCAATGGGGCTTTTACCAGGCTTATCTGCCGTCGCCCCGCCCCCAAATTTTTGAGGTACCAGGCTGGGGTGCGGGTTGGGCCGGAAGCGCCGGGCAGCCCCGGCTTGTGGCCGACCTGACGGCCATTTTTGCCGAATCGCCCCGACTCTGGTTTCCGGCCTACCAAGCCTCCGGCCATCTCTGGGAGGATCAGGCCGAAACGGCGCTCGATCAACTGGGCTATCCGGCTCTGCTGGAATGGTACGGGCCTCAAACGAAGTTGACCCTGACCAGATCGCCCGCAACAACGCTGGTTGATGGCCCCACAGCCGACTTTTCGGGACAGATGCGGCTGATAGCCAGTCAGGTTGGCAATAGTCAGTATGAAGCCGGGCGGGGCATCGTTCCTGTTGACCTGCTGTGGCAAAAGGCAAAAAATCTGGGCAGCGAGCATCGGGTCAGCCTGCGCCTGGCCGACGGCGCGGGGCGGACCTGGGCCACCCGCGACTCCCATCCCCAGGGGAACCAGGCTTTTTTCACCGATTTGGCCATTGGAGAGCAGTTGGTTGACCGGCACGGCCTGCTCATTCCGGCCGGGACGCCGCCGGGCAACTATCGCCTGCTGTTGAGCGTCCGCCGGGACGGGGATGCCCACCCGCTCGATCTGGTTGATGAGGCCGGGCAGCCACTCGGCGCGGAGTTGCCGCTGGCCGAGGTGACGGTCATCGACCCGGAGCCGCCGGTCGGCCCGGCGGCCCTGCCGGTGCAGACGGCGCGGGCAGCCACCTTCGGCCAGGCGGTCAATTTGATCGGCTACAGCCTCGGTCAGGAGCCGTTCAAGGCCGGGCAGTCGATGCCGCTGACCCTTTTCTGGCAATCCCGGCTGGATAGCCCGCCGCCGCTGACCGTAACCATCGAGCTTCAGGATGCCGCCGGGCAGACCGTCGTCGCTCACCAACGAGCGCCGGTTCGCCCCAGTCAGAGTTGGCGACAGGGCACGCTCCTCCTCGATCCGCAGGAGGTGTATCTGCCGCCGACGCTCCCGCCCGGCGCGTATCAGGTCACGCTGGCCCTGGTCACGCCGGAACAAAAATGGCTGCCGGTGGCCGGGGAGGAGCGCCTGCCGCTGACGACGGTGACCACCGTCGACCGGCCCCACGTCTTCGAGCCGCCCGATCCGCAGATCGACCTGGGCGTGAGTTTCGGCGATCAGGCCCGGCTGGTCGGCGTCGATCTGCCCGAAACGCGGGTCAAGAGCGGCGACGGACTGCCCGTGACCCTCTATTGGCAGGGGTTGCAGACGTTTGACCGCAGTTGGACGGTTTTCGTGCATCTGGTGGATGAGCAGGGGCAGATCATCAGCCAGCAGGATCAGGTTCCGGGCAGCGGTCAATTCCCGACGACCGGCTGGCTGCCGAATGAATACCTAACCGACACCTACCGTCTGCTTATTCCCGCCGAAGCCGCCCCCGGCGCTGAGTCGTACCAGTTGCGGATCGGGCTGTATGACGCCAACGATTTCAGCCGGCTGCCGGTCGTCGAGGATGGTCAGGTGGTAAATGACCATATCATTCTTGAAAATTGGCAAATTTCAGTAGAATAGTTTAGGGTAACTGTGT
>CAZWZZ010000924.1:0-2969 GCA_964638395.1 uncultured Caldilineaceae bacterium | reverse complement strand
CGATCTTCGAGCCGCATGCCGTCGCCAACGCAAGCCAGGTCGATAGCATAGTCGTTTGAGGCGTCACCCTGAGGAATCAACTCGACGGCGGCTTGCGTACCCGCCGGACAGACCAGCCACCCGCTCAATTCCAGTAGGCGCGGTTCGGCCAGACTGGCCGCGCCCAACAGAAAGGCCAGCGGAATGGCGATGATGGCCGAAAGAATGAGAAGGCTAAACAGGCGGCTCATCGAGGACCCCCGTCAGGCTTTCTTGTAGGGCTTCAACTTCTCCCGTAGTTCAGCGATCATAGAGGTCAGCAGCTCCCGCAGTTTTTTGTCGCTGTCATCCCCTTTAAGAATATGCTGGTCGATGTCGATGACGTTCTGTTTGGTGGCAAAGACGGAGTTGAGTTGGTGATCGAGCCGGATATTGCCCAGCATCGGCGATTTGAAGATATTTTGGAAGTCGGTGCGGTACATATGGATCAGATCATCGGGATCGGCCATATAATTTTTGACCTCGGCCCGCACCCGCAGGATGGCCTTGCTGCCGACGAGCGCCTCTTGAATGGCGCTGCCGCCGGTCTTGCGGTCCAGCATAATCGTGATCGAGTACAGAATCGGGTCCTGGGTTGGCTTGAAATGGAGCGACTGCTCCCCTTCGCTGGCCTTGAACCCGATGGCCGGGTTGTTGAGGCGGGCCATCACCCGCACGATTTCACCGACCAGAATTTCATCCTTGCTGGCCCGCATTTCCCGACCGTGTTTGAATTTTGAAAGCATGGAAAACATATAAAGCGCCTCCTATTTGGTAGCCAGTCGTCCGTTGAGATATTTAGCCAGTGATTGCTTGGTCGCGTCGATATGTTTCTGGAGCAGTCCGTAATTGACCTCGAACCCTTGCCCAAAATATTGATCCAGATCGAGCAACAGCGGCACCTGGGCGTAGACGTAGCCGGTATCCAGATCGGCATCGCAGGTGATGACCCCCGGTTCGGTCGGGTCTAAAAAGCCGCTTTTGAATTCAGATTTGAGTATCTGCCAGGCGGATCTGACATTATCGACCATCTGCCCATACCCGATGATGACCCTGGCGTGCCGGCCCAACACTTTGGCCGAGACGATATTTTCGGTCAGGTTCTTCAGCTCGAAGATAAGCCGCTGCTTGGTCGGCAAATCCTCGAAGCGGAGATAGTGATGCACGCCGTCGGAATTGAGGTCGATTAGCGAGTAGCCCACCTCCACGCAGGAGGCGATGACCGCGCCGACCAAGAGATCATCCATGCGTTCATTCTGGTAGACTTCGTGGTAGCGTTCCCAACTGGCGTTAACCAGCGAGACAAATAGTTGTTCCTGTTCTTCACTCATTGGTGAACTCCTTTGATATGATTGTCAACAAGCAACGTAGCGTTTCAAATGCTTCGATAAAACGATTTTGGTTCTCGATTGGCCGTAACTTATTCAGTAGGTATCCAAAACGACCGTTTTTTAGCGAGGATTTGGGGATGAGGGGATAAATTTAGCGGGCATGAAGCTCATCCCGGTCGAACCGATAATCGGTAGGTAGGGCAAACGCAAAATTATCTACAAAGTTCAAGAAAGATTCTCAGTAGACCGCAGCATCCTGAGTAGACCGAGGGACGAGGTCGTATCGAAGGGTGCGATTGTGGTCTACTGATTCTTGCTTCTGAGGGCCGATTTTCTCGCTAAGAATGATGATGTTCAGCGTCTTTCTTCCAACCCTTCATTCAACTTCCGCTTTAGTGTGAGTTGTCCATCTTGATAGGTGGCTTGCGTAAATTCAACCATGACCGTCTCCTTTGGCCCTAAACTTTGACACCCGTAATTTTAGTCAAAATGTGAAATAAGTCTAGGAGCTTGTCGGAGAAGTCGGTTTTGCCAGGGCGCGATTTACAACCCCAGCTCCCCTAACTTCTCCTCCAGCAACTCACCGCTCATCGGGCCGAGGTGACGGTAGTAGATATTGCCCTGGCGGTCGATGATGAAGCTGGCGGGCATACCGCTGGCCTGGTAGTGGCGGGTGGTCACCTGACCATCCCGGTCGAGCAGAATGGGGAAGGTGACGCCCAACCCATTGGCGTACTCCTGAGCGTAGCCGGCCTCATCCTGGAGATTGACGCCCAGAATGACGAAATCGGCCTGGCCCCCGCCATATTTTTGATAGACCTGCTCATACGCCGGCATCTCCACCACGCAGGAGGGGCACCAGGTGGCCCAGAAATTGACCAGCACCACCCGACCCCGGTAATCGGCCAGAGCAATCTGTTGGTTGTCCGGCGTGGGCAGGCTGAAATCGGGGGCCGCCTGGCCGACCGAGGCTTGCAGCGTGGCCGCCCCGGTTTGCGTATAGTCGATGATCTCGGCGGCGGCCCGCTGCTCGTTGAGCCAATCGTTGTAGACCTGCTGCCGCGCTTCCGGGGCGGCCCCGGCCATAACCACCTGCGTCGTGAACTCCTCGACGGTGAAGATGTCTCGCACCCACCAGGTCACATCCTCCCGGCTGGCTCCGGCCCGGTCCAGAGCCTCATCGAGGGCCGCCTCGCCGTAGGTCCCGAAGAGAAGATCGACCCGTTGTTGAACAAATTCATCATCCAGCCGGAAACCCTGGCGGGTGGCCGCTTGCAGAATCAGTTGGCGGGTCGTCAGTTGGTTGAGGGCCTCTTCCTGAGCGCGGGTCAAATCCTCGCCGCTCAGGGGGGGCAGCGGCTCGACGATGTTCAGGCGGCTGATTTTGATTTCAGCCTCGACCATGTCACGGGTGATGGCTACCCCGTTGACCGTCATGACCACCTGGGGCAGAGAGTCGGTCACCGCTGCCGCCGCGTCCGGCTCCGGCGCTGACGCCTCCAACGCCGTCTGTGGCGCCGGAGCCAGGTTGCTGACCAGGCTGGTGTGGTCTAAGAGGAGATAGAGCAGCCCCACCACCACGCCAACTCCTAAAAATGCCCCAAAAAAGAGCGGAATAAT
>CAZWZZ010000923.1:0-2970 GCA_964638395.1 uncultured Caldilineaceae bacterium | reverse complement strand
CCGCCCGGAGCGGACTCGCGGCCCTGCCCGGCTACCGGGCCGATCTCGTTCTCGACTTTGAGGGCACGTACCAGGAGCAACCCACCCAGGGCCGCCTGGAACAGGTGATCGAAGTGACCCGCCAACCCGAAGCCCGCCACTACTATCTCAACCTGGCCGGGGAGCTTCCGGCGCCGCATCTCACCCCCGGCATCGCCCAATTTTTCCAGATCGGCCAGGCGGTCTACCTGCGTCGGGCCGGGGAGACGCTCTGGTTCCAATTCGACCACCCGGCTGGCTCGACCGATATCTTCGACCTGCCCGATCCCCGGCGGCTGATCCTCCTGCCCCGCACCGTCTCCACGCCACCCCATCGGGAAAATCTCGCTGACCGCAGCGTGCAGCGGTATCAATTCAGCGAGGCCGACCTGAACCAACCGGACATCACCATCCGCCGGGCCGAGGGAAGCGTCTGGGTAGCCACGCCGGGAGATTACGTGGTGCGGTACGTCCTGTCGGCCACGCTCCGCCTCGACCAGCCGGACCCGGCGGCCCACTTTTTTGACGAGGGGCATCTGCGGCTCCGCTACGGCCTGAGCCACCTGACCACCCCCTTCACCCTCAGCATCAGCCCACCGGACACTCTCCTGACCGAACAGCACCGGCTGAGCGACCTGCCCCGCCTGCCCGCCGCCCGCCTGACCACCGTGCTGCCGGCCCTCATCGAATACACCAGCCCCATCAGCGCCATCAGCAGCACCCTTTTCTACCGCCGCGAATTGAGTGCCGCTGACTGGGTCGAGGAAACCGCCGATATTTTCAACGACAAGGCCCAATTGACCTTCGTCAAGGCGGGGCAACGTTTGACCATCATCATCGTCCCCGCCGACCGGCCTGGGCAGGTCAAAGTGTCGCTCGATTTGAGCGAGTGATATGTTCGGTGGCAGGCTGGAAGTTTTGGAAGGTTGGAAGGTTGGCAGGCTGGAAGTTTGGACATTTGCCTGATGACCGGCCTTTTGTTTAGGGGTGGCTTGTGTGTTATCATTCATCGTAAAGGCTAACGATGACCAAAATACAACTTCAACTAACCGAGGCCCAATGTCGGTCGCTCGACATATTGGCGGCCCAGAAACAGATATCTGTCGCCGAGTTAATCGGCCACTGTATCGACCGTTACCTCCATTCGGCTCAACAGTCAACTTTAGCGGAACAACGGCAGCGAGCTTTATCAATCGCCGGGCGATTCGCCTCGGAAGAAACCGACTTGTCGGTAAACCACGACAAATATTTGGCCGAAATCTACAGCACCACCGGTGAATAGGAGCAACCATTACCACCCATGCAAAATCTAATCGGACACACGTTAGGCCAGTATGAAATCGAGGCCCAGATTGGCCAGGGCAGTATGGCCACGGTCTACCGGGCGCACCAGCGGGGGCTGGCCCGCTCGGTGGCGCTGAAGGTTCTCCATCCCCATTACGCCATCGAGCCGGAGAGCCGGGAGCGTTTTCTGCAAGAGGCCCAGGCCATCGCCAACCTGGAGCATCCCCACATTTTGCCGGTCTACGATTTCGGGGAGCAGGATACCCATCTCTATCTGGTCATGCGCTACATCGACCCGCCGCTGACCCTGGCCAATGTGATGCACGAGCCGTTTGCTTTCGAGCAGGCCCTCAAATATCTCGACCAGATCGCCGCCGCCCTCGATTATGCCCACGGGCGGGGCGTCATCCACCGGGATGTCAAACCGGCCAACATATTGCTCAAGGATAATTGGATTTTTCTGTCCGATTTTGGGCTGGTGCGGCTGATGGAGGGGGCCACCCAACTGAGCAGCACCCACGTCGGAACCGGCACGCCGGCCTATATGTCCCCGGAGCAGGGCGTGGGCGGCAAGATCGACCCCCGCACCGATGTCTACGCCGTCGGGGTCATCGCCTACCAGATGTTGAGCGGCCACATTCCTCACCTGGCCGACACGGGCCAGGCCGTCATCTACCGCCGCAACCACGAACCCCCCCCCTCGCTGCGAGAGACCCGGCCCGAAGTGCCGGACTCGCTGGACCAGACGGTACAAAAGGCGCTGGCCACCCGGCCCGGCGACCGTTTCCAGACGACCGGCGCTTTTGTCGCCGCCCTGCGTCGGGCCACCCAGGAGATCGCTCCCGCCGATTTGATGGAAACCCGGGTCAGCCTGCCGCCAACTCAACTCAAGCCGGAGCGCCCGCCCGCCCCGGAGCCGACCGTCGTCGCTCAAGAGGCGGTCGAACCCCCGGCACCGTCACAAAATCGGAACGTGCTGTGGCTCGGCCTGGGCCTGAGCGGGCTGGTGCTTTTGCTGATCCTGTTTACCGTTATCTGGCTGATCGCCACCGGTGGCGGGCCGGATCAACCCGATCCCGCCGCCGGGAGCGGCACGCCTACCCCCGCCGTCGGCGAGCCGACCGTGGCTGTGGGGGAACGCCTCCTGTTTGACCATTTCGACAGCGTCGGTCTCGATCAGGAGCGGTGGCGACTGCTCAGCCGGGGCGGCGAGGTGCAGATCAGCGGCAGTGAATTGCGGCTGAACAGCGTCGGCCAGAGCTTCCCGCTGGTTCATCCCCGGCGCAACCCCTTTCCGGCAGCGGGCAATTTCGGCCTGCGCCTGAACCTGCGCTATCTGGACGGGGCCGACCGGGGTAGCGGGGTGTGGCTGGGCGCACCCCGCGCCGATCTTTACAATGCCAGCCCCGACCAGGCCGATTTTTCAGATCGACGCATCGTCGAAATCCGGCAGGATAGCGACGACTGGCAGATCGTCTTTGGCCGGGAAGAGTCGCCGGTTTACCGGCTGGCCGGGCCGGAACTGGGCAGCCACGACATCGACATCAACTACATCGAAAATCATTACCAGATTATGGTCGATGGCGAAGAAGTGTACCTGTCGGAAGCGACGACGGTGCGGCCCACCTTTTTCTGGATCGGCAGCCCCCGCCAGGCCGAAGCGGGCAG
>CAZWZZ010000922.1:0-2970 GCA_964638395.1 uncultured Caldilineaceae bacterium | reverse complement strand
AAATAGTTAGACTGGATTAATCCGCCGCGACACTCAGAAAATTCAGGAGACCCCACAATTTTAATCTACCAGCGCTCACAATTTTGGCGATGTAGTACCACTGACACCTTGACGGTGCCCTGTCTACCATGCTAGATTTACTGGTAGGCTTTCGACAGTCAAAACAACATCCACCGGGCAAATGACAATCCACGCTTGTACTTGATCGGTCTTGACCTAAATCCTGAAATTCAGCCACCCACCAGCATATTTAAGAAGAAAATAGCGTTATTAACCATCTCCCCTGTGTGCGTCGAGATGACGTTTGGCGTCATCAGCCACAGGATAATTTATTTTGGTGTAGATCTATGCCAACCTTACAACTTTTACGAAAACCTAAAACGCCTGCCTTTCTCCTGATTGGGTTGATCGCTCTATATGCAATTTATTTTTCATGGTACACCATCAACCGCCACGATACCCTGAACTCCTACGCCGCCGATCTCTCCCTCATCGATCAGCCGATGTGGAACACGGTTCTCGGCCCCGGCGGCTTTATGGAACAAACCTGGGGCGACCGGCAGCAGCCCCGTCTGGCCGAACATTTTGAACCAATCCTGATCCCGTTAGCCCTGTTGTTTTTCATCTGGGACAATGTTCGTATTTTGCTCATCGCCCAATCCGCAGCTCTGGCGCTTGGGGCGTTACCCGTTTTTTGGATCGCCCGCAAACAGTTTACCAGAATCAAATATTTTGAAGGCGACAGAGCCAATGAGCAACCACCGTTTCCCCATTGGGCCGCGCTGGCCTTTGCCACCGTCTACCTGCTCTATCCCCATCTCCAGGCGGCCAACATCGCCGACTTCCACGCCGATCCGTTCGTGGTCACGCCGCTGCTGTTTGCGTTCTGGTACGCCAGCGAGCAACGGTGGGGCTGGATGTGGCTGTGGGCCTTCATCGCTATGGTCACCAAAGAAACCTTGCCGACGCTGACCGCCATGCTGGGCGTGTGGCTGCTCATCAAAACCTACCGCCAAACAAAAGCCGCCCCTGAGCCACCAAACCACCGGTCGGCCCTCATTGGCCACATCGCTGCCAAACAGGGGGTGGCCCTCATCGGCGTCAGCACGGTCTGGTTCCTGGTAGCCACGTTTCTGATCGTCGCCCCGCTGGCCGCCCAATATTTCGGCACCGAGGGACCGATCTATTTTGCCAACCGGTATGGCGGCGGTTGGGGGGAGATGCTCCAAGACCCGGCCCGCTGGCGCTATCTGATCGGCCTCCTGGCCGCCGTCGGCTTTTTGCCGCTTCTGGCCCCTGAACTGCTCATTTTGGGGCTGCCGCTGCTGTTGGCCAACTTTTTCAGTAACTTTCCCGGCCAATATTCCGGTGAACAACATTACTCCGCGCCCCTCGTCGTCGCCTTTATCATTGCCGCCATCTATGGGACCCGGCGTTGGACGGAGCGCACCTCGCTCCGCGAAATCAACGGCCAGACGTTACGGATGGCCTCGCTCATCGGAGCCACTCTTTGGATTTTGGCCTGGTCCCTCAGCTACCACGCCCTCCACGGCTGGACGCCCCTGTCGATGCGGACCGAGACCTACGTCACCACCCCGGCCGCCAGACAGGTGGCGTCTTTGATCGACCAAATTCCGGCGGAGGCCGTCGTCTCGGCCAGCGCGGCCATCCATCCCCACCTGGCCCATCGCCACATCGTCTATGTTTTCCCGACTGTTGAGGAGGCCGACTATATTTTCGTTGATGTGACCGACATCCCCGGCGTTCATCCCAACGATGCCAAAAGCAAATTGTTGGAATTGCTCAACAGCGACTGGGAGCTGCTGGCCGCTACGAACGGTCTCATTTTGGCCCAGCGAACAGACAATCATCAAGCAGAAAAATCGGCGGAACTGCCCGCCGACTTCTTCGATTTTGCCCGCACCAGCCGCTCGCCTAACCAATCCGCGCAACTGGTCTTCGGCGACGGACGGTTGCAACTGATGGGGTATGATGTTAACGATGATCCTGACGACGGTGTGACCTTTCGGCTCTACTGGCGTGCCACGGCCCCCCTGCCTGACAATTTAAGCCTGTGGCCGCTCATCTACGACGACACCGGCCAACTATTGAGCGACCCGACTCAGGTTCCGCAGATCGCCACCGTCTGGTATCCGCCCGCTCACTGGCAGCCCGGCGAAATCATCGTCACCGAAACCCTACCCCAACTGATGCCGGATACGTTTCATCTGGGCATCGCCGTCGGGCCGCAGGGCAGCTTCGATGACCCTGGCCAACGTTACCCCGTGCAGAAGCTGGATGACACCAAAAGCTCCGCCTTGCGTCTGGAGCCGGTCGTCCATCGCCCCACCCGTCTCAACCCCGGTAATTGGGCACAACTGGCCAGCTTCAAGCGGCAGGGACCATTTTTAGACCGCCTGCCGGCCACGCCCCGCCTACAAGCTCTGACGCCGGTCAACATCGAGCTAGGCTCAACGATCCACCTGACCGGCTTCTGGTTAGCTGAAAACACCCTCGAACCGGGCACAACGTTGCCGCTCATTCTACGCTGGGTGGCCGACAAACCGCCGGCGACCGACCTGACCGTTTTTGTCCACCTTCTGGCCCCGGACGGCACCCTCGTGGCTCAGAGCGATGGCTACCCCACCTGGCTCAGTCCCACCCCCACCTCCCAATGGTCCCCCAACCAGCCCATCCTCGACCGCCATTCACTGTCACTACCTAACAACCTAAAGACCGGCCTCTACACCCTCCGACTGGGCCTGTACCACGCCCAAACCCTGGAGCGCCTGCCCCTGTCCGACGGGGATGACGCCATCTCCCTCAGCCAAATCCGCATCGAATAAATCTCCTACCTTGCCCGCTACCCCGGCCTGTGGTAGCATGCCGCCGGTATGAACAGGAATCGTTTGGGGCTGCCCCTCCTCATTTTAATCGCCTTCGGGCTACGCCTGACGCTGCTCGGCGAGC
>CAZWZZ010000921.1:0-2974 GCA_964638395.1 uncultured Caldilineaceae bacterium | reverse complement strand
GGCTGCCCCCCTCGATACGCCCTGACGGGGCTACTCGGGATGCGAACTGCGTAACGGCTCATTGAACTGGCTGGCGATTATTTATCGACCGGCAGACCGCTCGGCACTTCGGTCGGGGCCATACCGTTCAGATCGACCGAGGCCGGGTCGGTCAGGGCTTCCAGAAAATCAACCAACCGGGCCACCTGCTCATCCGTCAAATCCGGCAATTCTTCGACAGTGGGATCGAGCGTGGCCAGGATGTCGTTGAGCGTTGCCTCCTCATCTTGGACAAACTCGCGCAAGTCGGGCCGGAGTTGGTTGACGTTGTAGCCACGCAGGGCTGCTTCCGGCTGGAGATGTTGGTGGATGACCCCTTCGAGGGTGGTGTAGGCCCCGCTGTGTAGCCACGGCCCGGTCAGGGCCACGTTCCGCAGCGGCGGCGTGCGGAAGGCGAAACGCTCGGCCGGATTGTCCGTCTCCCGGAAGCGGCCAGAATCGAGCGGCTCTTCACCCGGCTGGCCGGGACCGATTTGGGGCACGCCGATGTTGTGATGCTCTTGATCGGTGAAGAGTGGCCCGCTGTGGCATTGAACACAGTTGGCCTCCTCAAAGAAGATGAGCGCCCCCAACTTTTCAGCCTGGGATAGGGCCGCGTCATCCCCCGCGACATAGCGATCAAAGGGGCTGTCATTGCTGACGAAGGCGGCGCTGATGAAGGCGGCGATGGCGTTGGCCGCGTGGTGGAAGCCAAGCTCGTCGGTCGGCACGTCGGGGTAGACCTCCTTGAACATTTGCTCATAGTCAGGGATAGCCACCAGCCGGGCCATCAACGCTGCCCAGATGCCGGTGAAATCTTCATCATCGAAGGGGGCCAGTTCGTTATCAGCCGGATCAATAAGCAGGCCGCGCATCTCGTCGCGGGCCGTGGCCGGGAACATCGCCAGCACCGCCAACAGGCTGTCGAATTCGGCCGCGGGGGGCAGTTGATCGCCGGCCGGGGAGACAAAGCCGGTGGCGTGGGAGCCGGCCACCCGGCTATCCCAAAACATCGTCTCGAAAGCGGAGACGCCCCGGTTGAACAGGTCGGGGGAGTTGCGGGGATGGAGGTTGCGGTTTGGCCCCATAATTCGGCCCGGTCCCAAGCCTTCGCTGCCTGTGCCGATGGAGATGGAGAGGCCGTCGCTGGTATGTTGAGTCATCAGGTGGCAGGTCGAGCAGGAGGTGTCCCGATTGCCGCTCAAGATTTTGTCGAAGAAGAGCAACCGGCCCAACTCAGCCTGATCCGGGTCGGGATCGACATCAGGGATGAAGGGGGTGACGCCCGCCGCCGTCAAAGCCGCCCGGAGTTGCTCATCCAGACCGATGATGAGCGGCCCTTGCTGACCGTAGTTGGTTGCGGCCAGGCTCAAATCGAGAATATCGACCAAACCATCGGCGGTCAAGTCGGCTAACGGATCGTTGCTGTGGTAGTGGCTGCCGATGTAGGCCAGATCAAAGATGTTGATGACATCATCATCTGTCACATCCCCGCCCGGCAGGGTGATGGTTCCCAAATCAACCGCATCGACGTTGATGGGAACGGTTCTGTCGGCTTCGGCATTCAGATAGCCCGGCATGACCATCGTCATAAAGTAACGCTCGCCAGGCTCGACCGGAAGCATGAATTGTCCGTCGGGGCCGGTTTCCGCCGTTTGTTCCCCCATTGTCATAATGACGCCGCTGTGGTCCGTGCGCCCCTGTAGCTCAACATGGCCCCGGATGACCACCCCCGATTCGACGGTTAGCGTCCCATCCTGCGGTGTGGCTGCAATTTCCTGGCCCGCCGCATCGACCAGCCTGACGTGGCCCAACGTCAGCGGCGTTTCGCCCGGCAATTGGCCCTGCCAGGTGATGTCAACCAGGGCAATCGTGCCGTCGAAGCCGGTCGCCGGCCCTTTGCGTGTCGCCGAAAAGGTGATGAGGCCATCGCCGGCCTCGTTTTGGGCCACGAAGAAGCCGTTGGCCTCGAAGAATGGCCCCAGGCCGATTTGCGTGCCCGCTTGATCCGGGTCGGCATCGGCCACCTCGGTGATAAAGGCGTTGTAGGTCAGCTCCAACTCGACGGCGAACAGGTTGGTCACGTTAACGGCTTCGATGGTGGTTGAACCGGTCGCCCCCAGGCCCACCGCCTGTGAGGCCGGGGCCACGCGCACGCTCGGCTCCGGCGTGCAGACATCGAGCCGCTCTTCGACGCCGAGACGCATCTCAGGGATACGCTCGGCCAGCCAGCTACCGGGCGAGACGGAGACGCTGCGGCAGGTAACATCGGAGCGGCCCACAATGGTCGGCAGGGTTTGCTCACAGTAGGCCCCTTCGCCGAAGGGATCGAGACCCTTTTGGTGAACCGTCCAGGCGATCAGATCATTGCCCGCATCCAGCATAGCTGCGGTCGGGTCGGCGTTGGTCAGGCCGAGGGGGTCACAGTCGCCATAGCAGCCGATGTAGCCGATGCCCATCGCGCCCCGATTGAAGCCGTCAAAGGCCCCGATAGCATCATCCCCCCCGGCCCGACCTTCGTAGATGTTGCCCAGCGGGTCTACCAGATAATTGTAGCCGATGTCGCCCCAACCGAGGGTGTTGGCGTGGTAATGCCAAATCGAGCGGACCACCCTGGCCCAATCGCCGGCCGAGTTGGGGGTGGCGGTGTGGTTGATGACGATGTGGGTAACCGGTTCGTAGGCGGGCGGCCAGGCCGGGCTATCCTGACCCGGCGGGCAGCCCCACTCGGAGCGGGCGATGACCGGCGGTTGGGCCGGACAGAGCAAATCGTTCTCCTGAGCGGCCACGCTCGCGGCGGCGACCTCGGTCGTCGGGCCGCTGCTGGTATCGTTGAAAAATAGGGTCAGATGTTGGAGGGTTGGTTTGGCCTCGCCCTCGGCGGTCAGGGTGATCTTGATCTGGGCGTACACCTCGGCCTGATCGACCCAGACCAGCGTGCCGCTGTATTCATTGT
>CAZWZZ010000920.1:0-2975 GCA_964638395.1 uncultured Caldilineaceae bacterium | reverse complement strand
GCCGTAGACAACCCCGACCGTCAGGCTGACCGCGGCGGCCACCAGGGCCACAGAGATCGAGACCCGCGTCCCGTACAACGTCCGGGCCCACAAATCGCGGCCCAGGTTATCGGCCCCCAACCAGTAGACAAACCCCTCCAGGTTAGGATTTTCCGAAACCTCGCCGGGACGGGCGTTGTTATCTTGTAGCGTCTGTTTGGCATAGGCCGGTTGCTCGGTGCGGTCCAGCTCTGCCTGGTAGCCTTGCAGATAGTAAGAATTGAGGAAGTCGCTAAAGATGGCCGAGAGGATCAACAGGATGATAAAAATGAGGCTGCCGAGGGCGACCTTATTTTTGAACAACTGGTTAGCGGCGTCCCCCAGCGGGGTGCGTTCACGACGTTTGGGAGCGGCGACATTTTGGGTAGAGGCTTGGTCGGCAACGGCCATGAATTTCTCCTTGTATTGAAAGCAGTTTATAGGCTCTCAGTAGTCCACGAACGCACCCTTCGATACAACCTCGTTCCTCGGTTTACTCAGGATGCTGCGCTTTACTGAGTGTTAATCAAAACGAATACGCGGGTCGAGCCAGGCATACAACACATCAACCAGCAGGTTGGCGATGACCAGAATGACGGCGTAGATGAGCGAGACGCCGGTGATGATGGTGTAATCCCGGTTGCCGATGCTGGTGATGAAATGTTTACCCATGCCCGGCACCCCAAAGATTTGCTCCACGATGAAGGTACCGGTGACGAGCAGGGCCAGCAGCGGCCCCAGAATGGTGACCACCGGAATAAGGCTATTTTTCAGGGCGTGAATGATGACGACCACCCGCTCTTGCAGCCCTTTGGCCCGGGCCGTGCGGATGTAATCCTCGCGGATGACTTGCAGCAGGCTGGCCCGCGTCAGACGAGCCACGGAGGCCGAGTAGGCCGTGCCCAGGGTGATCGTCGGCAGGATGGCGTGGGACCAAAATTCCCAGGTAAAAAGGTTGCTGGGGAAAAGGCCCAGAATGAAGGGGGGTTTGGCCCCCCAGGTGGCAATCTCAAACCAGCCCATACTCAGCGGAAAAATCCAGATAAGCAAGGGACCGAGAACCATATTGGGGATGGATAAGCCCAGCACGGCCACGAAACTGCTGCTGTAATCGACCAAACTGTTCTGTTTGAGGGCTGAAAAAACGCCGGCCGGCACGCCGATCACCATCGCCAGAATGAGCGAGAGGAAGCCCAGTTGGAAGGAGATGGGGAAAGATTCGGCCACCAGCTCGTTGACGGTGCGGCCCCGCTGTTTCAGGGCAATGCCCAGGTCGCCCCGGATTAGCCCTCTGGAGATGCCCAGATGGGCCGATGCCTGGACGGCGTCGCAGCCGGGGAGGAAGGATAAGCCATTACAAATGGCCCCGGTAATGTCATCCCCCAGAACGTAGGAGGAGAATTGCCAGCCGAGCGGCCAATCCAGATGGTGGCGGCGCTCCAGGTTCTGCACCACCGAGGCCGGCAGGCTTTTATCCCCGGCAAAATCGAAGGGGCCGCCGGGAATGGCCCGCATCATGGCAAACACGACGAAGGCTAACAGCAGAATGACGGGGATCGACCAGAAAACTCGTCTAATAATGTATGCAAACAAGGGTTAGCTCCTTTCGATCAGGGCTAGGTTCAAGCGAGCGCCAAGTCCGTGACTTGGCGCTTGATCCGGGCCAAAGCCGCAAGTCACGGACTTGCTGTGAGCGAGATAATTGTCGGAAGATTTTGCCTGCGGAAACCTGACGGGTCTAGCCGAATGGGGAAAGAAAAGAATCCACACCCTGCCTCTTACCACACTCAACCACCGTTCGGGTAAAAAAGCGACGCAATCTTGAAGATTGCGTCGCTTTTTCATGCATCTAAATAAACCTTATTCACCCATCGCGGCTTTTTGAGCCTCGACATCGATGCGCCACTCAGCCACGGGGTCGCCGCTAACGGGATTGATGACGGGGGTCAACCAGGGCTTATGGAGCCGGACAAAGGTGTAGTAGTAGATAGGGGCAATGGCCGTGTCCTGGTCGATCAGGATATTTTCCGCCTCGGCATACAACTCTTGGCGAACTTCCGGATCGCTCTCGAAAGCGGCTTCTTGCACAATCTGGTCATACTCTTCGTTGCTGAACTTGGCGTAGTTGGAGCCACTCTGGGAGTTGAAAACGTCATTGAGCCAGTTGTTAGCGTCGGGATAGTCGGCGCACCAGGCAATACGATAGACGTGGGGCTTGTTCTCATCGGGGGCCGCCGGTTCGATGGTGTCCAGATAGACGGCCCATTCCTGGTTCTCGATAGTAATCTCGGCCTGGGGGAAGGCTTCTTTCCACATGGCCTGCACGGCCTGGGCGATCTGGGCGTGGGCTTCGGAGGTGTTGTGGCCCAGGACAATGTCGATGCCTTCACCGTTCGGATAGCCGGCCTCTTCCAGGAGCGCCTGGGCTTCTTCGATGCGGGTGGCGTAATCGACATCCACCAGGAAGGCTCCGGCAGCATCCGTGTTACCGGCCACCGACCCGAAGATACCGGGCGGGGCAAAGGAGTGGGCCGGGGTTTGGCCACCCTTGATGACGTTCTCGATCAGCCCTTCCCGGTCAATCGTCAGGGCAAAGGCTTTGCGGACGTCAGGATCATCGAAGGGGGGCTTGGTGTTGAGAAAGCCGTAGTAGTAGGTGCAGAGTTGGGGGGCGATGAACAGCTCGTCGCTCAATTCAGCATCGGCCCGGATACGGTCCATATCCTGCAAGGGGGGCGGCCAGCCGGGGGAGGCCATCAGGTCGATCTCGTTGTTCTCATACATAGCCATCCCGGTCGAGGCTTCCTGGATAATCGGGCCGCCGAACAGTTCGATCTGCACGTCGTCGGCTTCGATCCACAGCGGATTTTTTTCGATAAAAATTTCGGCACCGTGGGTCCACTCCCGCAGGGTGTAGGGGCCGTTGGTGACAATCAGACCGGCCTCGGTCCAGTTAT
>CAZWZZ010000919.1:0-2981 GCA_964638395.1 uncultured Caldilineaceae bacterium | reverse complement strand
CGGCGTGTGGCCCTGTATGGAGCGGACGGCCTGATTTTCGTGGCCGACTCCAGCCTCGACCGGCAAGAAGCCAACCGGCAGTCGATGGAGGAACTTCTAACAAACCTAAGCAGTGTTAAGAAGTCGCTCCATACGATGCCCTTCCTGTTTCAATACAACAAACGGGATGCGGCCGAGGCGGTCACGTTGGAGGCTTTGCAACATTCGCTGAATGCCAAAAACGAATGGCCTTATCGAGAAACCTGCGCCGCTACCAATGAAGGCATGGTCGAGGTCTTGCAAGACGTCACCCGGTTGGTGTTGAAAACCGTCCTGCAACGCTGGAATGACCGCACCGCCTTTTATTCGAGATAGTGGAAGCATCTGGACAGGTAATGAAGAACAGGAATTAATGAACTCAGACAATCGAGCTTGGTAATTAGTAATTGGTAAGTAGTAATTCAATCTCTAATGACGAATTACCAATAACCAATAACTAATTACTAATATCTAATGACCATTTAGGAATTGCGAAGTTGATAATGAGCAATTTTTTAGTAAGGAGACACCTTGAGTACCGACTCCCTGCCAACAGAACCGATCAAACTCTCCGAGGAGATAGACCAGCATCATTATTTGCAACTGATTCTGGGCGCCATCCCGGTCGGAGTGATCGTCGTAGATAAAAATTTTATCATCCAGGCCGTCAACAAGGCCGCCGAAACCTTGATTGGGATCGACGGCACGGAGGCGATTGGCCACTCCTACGATGAGATTATGCAAAGTCAGGATGGGCCGCTTAGTGACCCCTTGGAAGAAGCCTTCGTCACCGGCCAGTCGTTTGTCAACCAACGTTTTTATGTGCGTCCCGGTAGTGACAACGCTTTTCCGATCCGGCATAGCGCCGCCGTCCTCCGGGATGAAGCGGGCGAAATCATCAGCGGCGTGACCATCTTTGCCGATATCAGCACCCAGACCCGGCTCCAAAATCAGGTGGAGGACCAGCGGCGCTATTTGCAGGACGTGCTGCGCTCGATACCCGATGGGGTCGTAATCACCGATGCCGATCTCATCATCGAGATTTGGAACGAGGCGGCTGTCAAAATCACCGGCCGCCCGGCCTCCGAAACCATCGGCAAATCCTGCCTGGAGATTCTGGGGCCGACGCTGGCCACGGCCCTGCGCTCGATTTTAGAGAATGGGACCCAGGTGCTTCTGGATGAGGAAACCCTGTTACCGGTCGTCGATGGCCACTCGCTGCCGGTCAGCTTTAGCGCGGATACGATTTTCAGCCCCAATGATGATCGGGTTCGGGGGGGGATCATCACCTTTCGGGATGTCAGCGAGCGGTTGCAACGGACCAGAGAGCTGGCCCAACAGCGGCGCTATCTGCGGGAAGTCCTCGATCTGGCCCCCTACGGCATCTTTACCGTTGATCGGAATATGGTCATCCAGACCTTCAACAAGGCCGCCGAAACGTTGACCGGCTTTGCCGCCTCCTTTGCGGTTGGCAAACATTACAACAAAATCATCAAGATCGACCCCGACTCCGGCCTCGATCCGCTGTCCGCCTCGATTACCACCAGTGGCCAGAGCGCCACGGTGCGGCTGCGGCTGCTGGATGCGACCGGCAAAAAGCTGCCGGTGCGCTACAGCGCCAGCCCCCTGACCGATGCCGATGAAAACTTGGTTGGCAGTATCATTATTTTTGACGACATCGGCGATATTATCGCGGCGGAGCGGACCAAAAATGAGTTTTTCTCGATGGTCTCCCACGAACTACGCACGCCGCTGACGTCGATCAAGGGCTTTGTGACGGCGGTCTTAGAGGAGCGGGTTGGGTCGATCAACGAAAAGCAGCAACATTTTCTGGAAATCGCCCGGCAGCAATCCGATCTGCTGCTCACCCTTATCAACGATCTGCTCGATCTGTCCCGGCTGGAGTCGGGCAAAGTCGAGGTAAACACAAACCGGATCAACATTAGCGAATTGATTGACCGAGCGGCCCAGGCCATCACCCCCCTGGCCCAGCCCAAACATCTCGATATTGATATCAGAATTGCCCCGAACCTGCCCTATCTGTGGGCCGATGAAAACAAAATTTTCCAGGTGTTGCAAAATCTGCTCTCCAATGCGGTCAAGTTCACGCCCCCGGAGGGCAAAATCGGGCTCAAAGTAGAGATGTTTAATGATGATAGATTTGTTATCTCTGTGGCCGATAGCGGCGTGGGGATTCCGCCGGAGGAGCAGGAAAGGGTGTTTGATCCCTTTTACCAGGTGGAAGATATTCATACCCGGCAAGTGGGCGGTACCGGCCTGGGGCTGCCAATTGTTAAAAATATCATCGAGGAGCATCACGGCGGTCGCATCGAACTGGAGAGCGAAGTGGGGGTCGGCTCCACGTTCCGTCTCTACCTCCCCCGCACCAGAGCGGATAATCCGGCCGTCTGGAAACAGCCGGAGGCGGAAACAGCCATCCAATTTCCGGCCGTAGCCGCAGCCATCCGCCCCAAACCGGAGCGTAAAAACCCGCTGATTTTGGTGGTGGATGATGATCCCTCGGTCAATACCCTCATCCAGTTTACGCTGGAAGAGGAGGGGTATGATGTCATCACGGCGACCAACGCCCAGGAGGCGCTCCGGCTGGCGACCAAAAGGCTGCCGGATTTGATTACCCTGGATGTGTTGATGCCGGAGATGGATGGCTTTCACGTGCTGGATCTGCTCAAAAAGAACCCCGACACTGCCCCGATTCCGGTCTGCGTTGTCTCCATCGTTGAGGATAAAGTCAAGGGATACCGTCTGGGGGCCATTGATTACGTCAGCAAACCCTTTGAGCGGGAGCAGCTTCTCCAGGCCGTCAACAACATCATCCAGCCCCTCGAGGAGGGTGAACACTTGCAGATTTTGATAGTCGAGGATGACCCTAACATTATCGAGTTGGTTGCTGTCTCCTTATACACATCTCCGAGCCCACGAGACTAAGGCGAATCGCGTATGCC
>CAZWZZ010000918.1:0-2985 GCA_964638395.1 uncultured Caldilineaceae bacterium | reverse complement strand
GGGCGGCGTGGCGTTGGAAGCCGCCTCGGAAAATCGACAACTTCGCATAGACATTTTTCTCCATTGTCGATAACAAAACCCACGAATGGTCAAATACGGCTCGCATACTCCGGTGTCGCCCCGGTACATTCCGCAGCGATGTCTCCAAAAAATCGAGATTTTGCTCGATTTCCGCCGCAATTTCGGTACAGGAAAGCAGCCCCAGCCAACTGGCCGCCAACTCGATACCCAGCGGCAACCCCTCGACCAGGTGGCAGATACGGCTGATGACCGGCCTATTGGCCTCGGTTAGCTCGAAATCGGCCTTGATCCGTTGCGCTCGCTCTACAAAAAGGGCGATAGAGGCGGGGAGATTAGGGGATTGGGCGAGTAGGAGATTCTCGTTGCCTTCTGGCTCGATGGCGTCCTTCTCCGCTGCCGTTCGACTCAGGATACGGCTGCTCTCTTGCTCCTCTGCTCCTTTGCCGCCCATTGCTTTTCGATATGCTGCGCTACTCAGGATGCGGTCACGCTCTTGCTCTCCCGCGTCCTCGCTCGGACAGACCAGCCCTTTCAAGGCCAACACCCATTCTTCTTGCAAATTCAGCCGTTCCCGCGAGGTGACCAGGAGTTTAACGGTTGGAGCCTGAGCCAAAATCTGGATCAGTAGACCAACGCCGGACATCACGTGTTCGAAGTTGTCCAGAATCAAAAGCATTTCTTTATCGCTGAGGAAGGTGAGGAGTTGCGCGGTGGGGGAGTGGCTGCCCTGGAAGGTCACACCGAGGGTTTCGGCTATGCTCGGAACCAGATAGTCGGCGGTTTGGAGCGGGGCCAGAGAGATGAAAAAAGCACCGTGCAGAAAGAGCGTCGTTCGTGCCACCGCCGCTTCCAGAGCCAGCCGGCTCTTGCCCACACCGCCCGGCCCAACAATCGTCACCAGACGGGTCGTGGGGTGGGCTAGATACTGTTTGAGTTGGGCCAACTCTGGCTCTCGACCGATGAGGCGATTAGCAGGCATCGGTAAATTGTGGGGCGGGGTCGTGTCGGCGCTCTTGAGCCGCTCATAGAGAGCCGTCGTCTCCGGCATCGGCTCCGTGCCCAATGCTTCGGCCAGGATGCGGCGGCAGGTTTCATACTGGGCCAGGGCTGCGCTTCGCTGCCCGGCGCGGGCCAGCAGTTCCATCATCTGGCGGTGGCTCTCCTCCCGCCACGGCTCCAGAGCCAGTAGTTGGGCGGTGGCCTCAATCGCCCGGCTCCGTCCGGCCTCTCCTTGAGTGGCGTAATGGTTGCTCAAGGTATGCCACCCCTGAATAGCCAATCCGTGCAGCCACTCCCGCTGCATCGAGACCCACTCCTCGAAAGCCGGCGCGTCCCGGACGTGGAAGCCTTCTAAAAATTCGCCCCGGTAGAGATCGAGAGCTGCTTGTAACAGCTCTGGGTCGGCTGTCGTTTCTGTTTGTAGCACCGTTTGAAACTGCGTGACATCCACAGCGTAGGCGCTGTCGAGATTGAAGGTAACGGTTTGGCGGGTAATGGTCAGATAAGGGGCCACCAGCTTCCGCAAGTTGGAGAGGGCATCCCGCAGATTTTTTCGGGCTTTGCGGTCGGTGGTGTCGCTCCATAGCAGATTAGCGAGGGTATCCCGGCGGTGGGTTTGGCCGGTGACGGCCAGGTAAATGAGAAGGGCCTGGGCTTTACTCGTGGCGAATCGGATCAGAGGCCGGTCATCTGAGAAAATCTGGGGCGCGCCCAGCAGTGTGAAATGTAATCTGGTAGTCATGGTTACTCATTTCACGATTTTTTCGACGTTCTTTCGACGTTCGTATTGTAGTATACCATAAAATGTTAAAACAATCTATGGAGAAAAGCGCGTGACGATTTCAAAAAATAGCCCCCGCTACCAATCGTATTTGCTCCGTTTTTGGGAAGAGCCGAGCCAACAATCGACAGAGACGGTCTGGCGCTTTAGCCTGGAAGACCCCCGCACCAGACACCGGCGCGGCTTTGCCAGTTTCGAGGCAATGGTCACCGCCCTGAAAATTGAATTAATGGATAACCAGGAGGTTCATCTTGATGTCGCTACAAAAGACAGTTGAAATTCTTATCCCCAGCAAATTGGGCTGCGAAAAGGTGGTCATCAATGCATTTGCCGCCCTGGCCTACCATCTCGGCTTTTCTACAGAGCGGGTCGATGATTTGAAGTCGGCTCTGGCCGAAGCTGTGACCAACGCCATCGAGCATGGCAATGATATGGATGACACCCTGGAGGTGGGCATCACCGCCCAAATCGAGGCAGAATCTTTGATTCTGGACGTTATCGACCACGGTCGCCATCCCATTCCCGCCCTGTCTCCCGTTCTGCCCCAACGTCCCGACTATCGCGGTATGGGTCTCTTTCTGATCCAAAATCTGGTCGATGAGGTCCGCGTCATCACCTCGCCGGGGCAGAATGTGTTGCAGTTGGTTTTAAATCGTTAGCCGGCTATTACTCACCTCCGGACCAGACACCTGGCAAAATGGCTGATCAAATTGGCATTTTCTACCACATTTGTGGTATGCTTCTCCTTAACATCCACCGAGAATAAGTTGAGGGGGCCGATAAACCTGTGCGTGCAGGGCTTACCTTAGAGACAGGGTCGTTTGGCCTTTTTGAATGGCATTTAGAGATACGTGACAACCACGATGTAACTACCAGGCTGGATACAAGGAGGATAGGCGGCCATGATATTGAAAAGTAACTGGGTGTTGGTGGAGTGCCACGAATTGGCCGAAGAGGTCGTAGGTCGTGTTCAAAAACGATACCCTATTCCCGATGGTCAGGCAGTTTGGTGGGCCTGTCCCGCATGCCAGGGTTGGCATGTTGTTATCACGAATGAAGAAAATCCCCCGTCCTTACCGGACACCACCCCCTCTCAATTTGGCGCGAATCAAAATAATTGAGACAATTTTCCGTATCTATTCAGCCGTTGCCTTAAAAACAGCGATTTCATAGCGGGGATTAGG
>CAZWZZ010000917.1:0-2988 GCA_964638395.1 uncultured Caldilineaceae bacterium | reverse complement strand
CAGGGTGTTGTCCTTGACCAGGGTTTTCAGCTTCTCCAGCCCATCCGAGGCCAACTCGACCGCTTTTTTAGCCTGGCCCATCATCCGCAGCCCGACCGATTGCCAAATCTGGGCCCGCACCGTGCCGATGGCGTCGCTCTGCTGCTGGAACTGCTCCTTGGCCAGATTGAAAAAGGTCATCGCCCGTTTGGGTTGGCCAAAATCATCATTGAGAACCTGCCCCCACCATAGCAACAGTTGGGGATGCTGTTCCAACTCCCGGAACGGAAACTTCGACAGCCAACTGTCCAATGTTTTGGCCTGGCCGCTCTTGTACAAATCTTTCAGGAAGTCGTAATTATCGACTAAGAGGGAGGCCGCTTTATCCCACGTCTGCTGCGCCAGATAGACATCGACCGCATCCTCATCCGGGAGGAGCTTCGGCTCCAGTTTGGCCATGACCCGTTTGATTCTCTCAAAGGCGTCGATCATATCCTCCGCCCCGGCCTTGTGCTTGTCGGTGGCCGTGGACATATCCCGCACGGCGACCGTTTCATCGAAGGCGTAGTAAGGGACGTGGGGGATTTTCAAATCCCAGAACGATTGCAGTTCCTGGCTGAGGATACCGTTCAAAAACCCATCAAAGATAGCGGTAAATTCATCCTCGAATTTATTCAACCGTTCCACTTCGGCCCGGTCTTCGACGCGGGCAGGAACGATGAGCAGTTCGAGGGGGCGGCCTCCGCGTAGTTCGAGCAGTTTAGACCGCTTGAGGTTGTGGGCTACTTCTTTGGTGCCATCGAGGCTTTGTTGATTGGGTGTGCAGAACATCACCACGGTATCGGCCAGATGTTGGGTGCAGACGCCACTCATCTCGGTCACGCCGGTGCGGCTGTCGATCAGGACCAGATCGGCCATCTCGTCCAGTTGGGCCTGGAGCCAGTCGAAATAAAGCTCCCCCTCCCAATTGGCGTAAAAATCGTTCCAATCAAATTCATGAACGGCCTGGGCGTATCGGGCAAATTGAGGCCCCTGGCGTCGGCCCGCCGTCAAGAGCAGCAGTTGGCCCGGCCCCGCCTCATCGGGGTAGATGTCGATGGCGAATTGGGCGGGCTTTTCAAAAGGCAGATCGCCGCCGCCTACTTCGGGGATGGCCGCCTTCTGTTCCATCTGCTCCTTGTATCCCAACAACATATCAATGACGCCCGGTTTTTCCAAAACGTCTTCGAGAGCGAGATGGGGAAAATACCGCTCCAAGCCGGGCGCTTCCAGGTCCCAATCGACCATCAAGACTTTCTTACCGGCCTGGTAGAACAACTCGGCAATATTTGCCAGAGCCATCGAGCGACCAACGCCACCTTTGTAGGAATAAAATGTGTATATCATCCCTCTCCCCCTCACCAATTCAACGGCGCTAAACCGCGTGGTTTTTTGCCGAGCCGTTTACGCAGCGCATTACGATTGTCCGGGTCCGGTAGCTGGCGGGCGCTGACGATGTCGGGTAACGTCTCGAAAAGCCAGCGTCGTACCATTCGGGGATCGCCGGAGCCAAATTCTCGCAGCCTTTGCAACTCATGCTGAATACGATCCAAAGCTCGTTCCATGATTTTCTTTTCAATGAGCTGGTTGATTGGCAGTTGGTCAAAGCTGATTGGAGACAGAACCAGAAGGGCGACATCATCCCGGGAACTCATTTCTGACTGCTGAAGCGTTTCATAAATCCAGGGGTGAAAGAGCGAGATCGAATCGATCACAATTATACAACCGGTCTCGCCTGATTGCCAAGTAAGACGGCGCGTCTCCAGATCGGTCGAAAAAAATTGTTCGGAGATAAAATTCGGCCGAATTTGGGGCATATCGCGGGGCGATTTGTAATTGATCCGCTCTACAATGTCCAGGATCGTCTGGCGAATCGTCACGCCCTCGTGCGGGGGCGGTTGCCACAGGTCTCGCTGCGGGGCATAAAAACGAGTCAAATCATCAAGCGCAAACTCCGGTAAGAGGGCGCTGAACCTCTGAAACAGTTGGGCCTCATCGGCAGCAGCCCGGACAAAGGCGTGACCACTGACCAGCGCCTCAGCCTCCGTCTCGGTCATGGCCGCTGTAATGAAATGCACGTCTTTGGAGGGGATCGTGACATAGGGGCCATACTGCTCATACAAATTGGGGTTTTCCTTCCTGGCCCAGGTCAGCAGAATGTCGAACACACCCCGCCGTTCCGCATGTTCAATAATGGCCCGAATAATCTGACGTTTGTTACCATCGTCGGAGAATAATTCGTAAACAGGGCGAAATTTGGGCGTGTAAAAAGTAAAATCCCGAAGTTCCCCCAGGGTAAAGCCTCTATTGAGCAAGGTCCTGATCTTATTCTGGTCGTAGGTATTTTTGGTCATCTAGGTTCCCTATTTCACTTAACAAAGTAAATTTTTCGGGACACAGACATTCTATCACAAAAGTGAGCCAAGCGGGGCGACAATGGTACTAATGCCCCATCCATTAGGGGGCAATCGGTACTCATTTCTCAGAAGAGGAAAGGTTGTGTGGTGATTCGCCGATTGGACAGCGGAGGCATAGCGCTCACAGGGGGAGGAGCGCGAGATTGTGGCCTATGGGCTGGGGGATTTTAACTATTCAGCCAATGCTCAAAAATGCCGATTGCAGAGCGGGGATTAGGAGATTCAGTATATCGTTACTGTCATTAGATTTTCGCCGTCCTCGGTCGTCTGCCTGGCTCAGAACACGGATACACGGGATGTAACGGATTTTGACTGATTATTTTTGATCCGTTACATCCTGTCAATTCGTGTTCTTACTGGTGGCGAAAACTTCGTGACAGTAATGCATATCCAAATTGCGCGGCTCGGATGGGATGTACTGATACTCAGGCGAAAATACCGCCGACCGTCACCAACGCGCCATAAATCAACACCATGGCTGCGATCAAGCCAATTGAGGCAAACATAAATTTCTGGCGGTCGCCGGACGCTTTGCGGGAGCGAGCCAGGGCAA
>CAZWZZ010000916.1:0-2994 GCA_964638395.1 uncultured Caldilineaceae bacterium | reverse complement strand
GAGTCAAGGTCGGATTGACAGAACATTTGTCTAATGTGACATTGTCGAAGTAGTTCTAAAGACGGCTGAAGCCGTTACTACGAACCTGATAAGACTTTGTTTACGCTGTAATGAAAAATTCTTCATTTTTAATTCTTAATTCTTAATTGCTTCACCTCTCGCGGCAAGCAAATCGGCTCTATCGAGCAAGCGCGGCACTTGGCCCGCTTCTGGGTGGGTGGGGGTAACTGCCCGGCCTCGATCAGCGCAAAGGCCCGGGCCACGGCGGCCTCGGTACGTGCCCGCAAGTCAGGCGTAAAGCTGACCGTCTCCCGCCGCCGGTTCTGCCAATAGAAAATCTCCCCCTGCTCGATAGCCTGGCCGCTCCGCTCCTCCAGACACATAGCCTGGGCGCACAGTTGGATATGGTCATTCAGCCATTGGCTCATTTTGCCCCGTTTCTGCTCCACCGGCTGCAGCCGTCCGGCCTCATCCTCCAGACAATCCACCAGGCCCACCAGCCGCAGCCGGTCGCTCCAGACATACACCTGCCGCTGAGTCACCTGGTCACCCCGTTGCTCCCGGCCCGGCTCATGCGTATTTTCGTGCCGGTAAATCCCCTCCAACATCGGCGCATTGACCGCCAACTCCCCCTCCACAAACATCAACCAAAACCGTCGCTCACAATACTCCAGTTGGTTGAGATAGGAGAGGGGCAGGTAATCTACATTATCCATCAATCACCTCCTTTGTAACGGCAATTAAAAATTAGAAATTAGAAATTAAGAATTAAAAAATTCTTAATTCTTAATTCTTAATTCTTAATTCTTAATTCTTAATTCTTCATTCCCACAGCTATTCGGTTGTTAAAGTGCTAATCTCTCAATCGAGATGATCTGACGGCAATTAAAAATTAGAAATTAAGAATTCTTCATTCTTCATTCTTCATTCTTCATTCTTCATTCTTAATTCCCAATTCTCCGCACCTGTCCCATCCCCATCGCTGTTTTGGCCCCGACGCCGCTATAAAAAGCAAAATCGGCCAACAGATTGAACAGACACACCATCGCCCGCTCTCGCTTATCCCTGAGATGATAGGTTACCCGGCCCACCGCCCCAATCTGTGGCCTGCCCCAATAGCGAAACTGCCGGGCCTCCATCTTATACATCCCCACCACCACCGTCTCCTCGGCATAGTCACGGATGGCCTTTTTATCGAAGATGAGTGGCCCCCCTGGCCCCAACAACTCATTCCACCGTGCCGCCAGGCTGCCGAAGAGCATGGCCGGGGAGGGAAAAAACTCCATAAACTTACCCATGCCATTCTTATCGCTGTGACGACTAAAGGCGGTCGGGCTGGCAAACTCCAGGGTGATGCGCCGGGGTAGGGCACTGGCGGACGTCCATTGCTGCTGCAAAGCGGCCAGATCGGTATACCCGGCCCAGTCGTGGCTACCCGGCGTGGTCAACATCTCGCTAATCCCGAAATCCACCTCACCTATCCGCAACCCCGGCCCGGATCTCCCTCCATTCTTAATTCTTAAATCTTCATTCCTCATTAGTAAAAATTGGGTGAACGTGGTAAACAACTCGCTGCCCAGCAGGGTAAAGCGCAGCCAGACGTTATCGCCGGGCTTGACGCGCCTCTGCCCCGCCCGATCCGCCCGACCCAGGCCCCGCAGCGGCGAAACGGTGTAGGGTCGCCGCCGGTTCTTGACGTGCAAGGCAGCAGACAGCGCCGGGTCCACGCTCTGGATGATGTCCAGGAACGCCGCCTGCGCCAGCCGCCCCTGCGTCGCCGGGAGGTGTCCGCCGTGCGTGGCCGTCAGGTTGACCACGGTGGCGTAGAGGGTGGGTGATAAATTCATCGATCAAACTCCTTTCAATAATTAAGAATTGGAAATTAAGAATTAAGAATGATAATTATCAATTCTTAATTCTTAATTTTTAATTACTAATTGCCCTAGAACGTATATTTCATTCCGGCCGGTAGCCACCACGCTTGGTTCTCAACGTTGGCGTGCAGCCATTCGCTCTCCAGAACAGGATTTTCGAGTAAGCTGGAAGGCGGCATCGAGATCAGGTCAAAGAGGCGTAACGCCCCCGGCGTATCCAGTGGATTGAGCGGAAAACTGGCTTGTTGTTCGCCTAAAGGCTTTGGCTCTAAATCAGTCTCAGCGAAAATCTTCAGGCGGGCTTTGCTTTGCCACAGCCCCATCCTGATCCAGGTCGGTAGGTCTAGCGGCGACCGGCTCACTACTCCAAACTCAAACACGCTCCCCACCGCAATTTCTTTGGCCCGGCCAAAGCTGGGCGTGTTGCGACTGCCGGGGGTCATCTTGACCCGATAGGCGTTGTCAGCATATTTGAAGGTGACTAAGTCATAACTGATTTTAACGCCTCGGGCCGGGGTAACGTAAATACCCTGCTCATTGAGCGGCGACAGTTCAGCCTCATAGTTGGGTATCTGCTGGCGGTTAAAGTAGGGTGCTTGAGCCAGGCCGAGCGCATACGTGAGCGCGTAGTTATGTAGAAAACGACCCGTTTCATACAGCCGCCCCACTTCCCGTGTGGCGTAAAATAGATTTTCATGAAAAATCAACCGGCAAGCGTATAAGCGCATGGCCACGCTCCTATTTTTTCCCTTTTGCTACCCAGGCATCGTGATATGCCTGGCTATCGGCAAAAGCTGCTTTTAACATTTCGGTCGGATCCATCTCTCTCAAATCCCGGCAAAGCTCGTCCAGCGCCTCCCCCGTCAACAGTTGATCTATTTTTACGTAATCATCCGCTAACAGGGTGGCGATGATGGCCTCAGCCTGATCGAGGACGGCGGCAGGCTGGACCGGGTCGGGTGGTTGCAGTTGATCTTTAACCGCGTCATACAGCCGTTGGGTAAATTTCAGGTTGGAGAAGATTTCACCATCGGTCAGGACTATGGCGATGACGTGGTTCTGCACTTTGCCGGTGCGGGTGGTCTGCGCCCCATACCGTTTGGTCCGCAGCACATTATTC
>CAZWZZ010000915.1:0-2994 GCA_964638395.1 uncultured Caldilineaceae bacterium | reverse complement strand
GTAGATACGTCCATTTTCTGTAATCTTGCCCGGCCTGCGTCTCGCTGTTATACTGCCTCTGATGACGATCAAGACGCAAACACCGCCACTGCCCACGCCTAAAACTCAGGCCGAGACCACGCCCCAATCCCGGTTACTAACGTTCATTCAAATCTGGGGCCTGATCGGGCTGACCCTCCATCTGGCGGCCCCCTACCTGCCGGAGGAGTTGGCCTGGAGCGTCTGGCCCTACACGCTGCTGCCAGAATGGCTGGGCTGGGGATTGGCTCTGTTGATTGGGGCGCTGATTATCGGGCCGGTCAACCGGGCTGTCTGCCGGGGCATCGAAGTTATCTGGCAGCGTTGGCCCCGGAAAGAGTCGCCCCGCCTCTGGTTTGCGGGGCTGGCCCTGCTGTCCGGCGGCCTCTTCTGGCTGGCCCGCCTGCGCCATCTGCGCTGGGGCGATTCCTATATGCTGTCTGTGGCCCTCTCCACCCCCGATTTAGAGCTGCGGGTCATCTACAATTGGCAGGCTCCGCTGACCGTCTTTCTGCACCAGCGGTTGTGGCAATTCGTGGCCGATCCGCTGCTGGGCTGGCCCGTTGAAGCCGTCTATGCCACCACCAGCATTATCTGCGGGCTGCTGTTCGTCTACATTTTGCTGACTTTCACCGCTCGCCTGGGGCGCGACCCGCTCGAAAGCGGGCTGCTGGCCGGGCTGGTGCTGACCACCGGCTCGATGCAGCTTTTCTTCGGCTACGTCGAAAATTATACGCTGATTTCGCTCGGTCTGCTGGTGACGATGTTTACCGCCTGGCTGGCTCTGCGGGGTGACATCCAACCGGTCTGGCCGGTCATCGCCCTGTCGCTGACCAACGCCTGCCACCCTTCGACCACCTTTCTGTGGCCAGGGATGTGGCTGTTAATGTGGCTCTGTTGGCGGCGGGGGCGGGTGTCGTTCGGGAGCGGGCTGCTCCAGGTGGGGCTGCCGCCGCTGCTGGTGGGGGGCGGCGTTCTGGCTTTGATGGAGAGTGGCGGCCACGGCCTGTCGGCCCTGTTCGGCGTGGACCGGCCCGGCGGCGGGGATAGCGTCTGGTTCGTGCCCCTCTTCGAGCTTGACCCAGAATGGGAACGGTACCAACATTATACGATGTTCTCCGTGGCCCATTTCCTCGATTGGAGCAACATCCATTTTCTGATCTCCCCCTTCGGGATTCCCCTCATCCTGATGAGTCTCCTCACCCTTCGTTCGGTGGGGCTGGCCCTTTTCGAGACACCCGCCGAGCGGGATTATGGCCTCTTCCTGGGTCTGTCGGCGGCGATGTATATTCTATTGACCTGGTTGTGGAATCCCGATTATGGCGGGCGGAAGGATTGGGACTTATTCGCCCCGTCGGCCTTTGTCTACACCCTGTTGGCCGGGTATCTGCTGGTGCGGCTCATCAAAGACAGAGCGCGGTTGGGGGAGAGCGGTCTGTTCATTATCGCCGTGTCGCTGCTCCACACCGGTGCCTGGATTTTCACGAATACGCATCACCTGCCGCGAGAGTAAATTTCTTAAACCAAAGACTACAACGGATTAAGAAATGTAGGAGTTACGCAGTTCGCATCCCGAGTAGCCTTGAAAAGGCGTATCGAGGGGTGCAGCCGCTCCAAACGACACCCTTCGATACGGCTACCGCCTACTCAGGCTGCGTCCTGAGCTTGTCGAAGGGATGCGTTTGTCGCTCAACTGCGTAACTCCTAAAATGAACGGATTTCAACTTTTCTCTATCCGTTTATTTCTGCATCCGCTGTAGTCTTTGCTACGTGATTGAAACGATGCTGGAACGACCTCAGTAACTTTTCTCTCGGGTCAAAAACTTCAACTGCTCTTCATCCAGAACATCCCCCGGTTCGGCCGAGCCTTCTTTCGCTTCTTTATCTTTCAAATCGGCTGATTTGAGCCGGTACAGAATTTCCTCGAGCAGTTGCCGGTTGACGGCGATCAGATCGGCCACAATGCCCAGCACGAAAATCAGAAAGCCCAAGATCAACAGCGTGCCGCCGATGGTGACGGATTGCATGAAGCGGCCCACGCCCCGTTCCTCGGTGAAGAAGAAAAAATAGGTGAAGCGGAGCAATAAGCCGCTGCCGACCAGCAGAAAGGGCAGGCTCAGGTAGAAAAAGGTTTTGAGGGGTTCGTAGAAGATGTAGATGCGGACGATGGTGATGGCCGAACGGCGCACGTAATCGCTAATGCTGCGCATAAGGCGAGACTCTCTTGTTTTGGGGCCGGTTTCGACGGGTACGAAGGCGATGGTCAGATTTTTCTTCCCGGCCTGGACAATGGTTTCCAGGGTGTAGCTGTAGCGGGTCATCACGTTCAGCCGCAACGCCGCCTCCCGCGAGAAGGCCCGGAAGCCGCTGGGCGCATCCGGCACAGCCGTCCCGGAGGCGACCCGCACCACCGAACTGCCGAGCCATTGCAGGAATTTCTTGCCCGGTGAGAAATGCTCGATGGCGTGGGTTCGCCGGTCGCCGATGACCATATCGGCGTTGCCACGCAAAATCGGCGCGACCAGGCGGGGGATTTCCTGGCCCGGATATTGGTTGTCCCCGTCGGTATTGACGATGATGTCAGCATTCAGGCGGAGACAGGCGTCTAGCCCGCTCTGGAAAGCCCGGGCCAGCCCTTTGTTCCCGGCGTGCTGGATGATATGGTCAACACCCAGACTACGGGCCACGTCAACGGTATTATCGGTCGAGCCGTCATCAATAATCAGCAACTCGACTCGATCCACACCGTCGATATGGCGAGGAATTTGGGCGATGGTCAGCGGCAGTGTCTCCGCTTCATTAAAACAGGGAATTTGCACGATTAGTTTCATCAGGCCACATCATAACAGCAATCAGAGCAATATCCAAATTTTTATGAGCACGCACCACGTCCGCTGAAATGTAATGTTATAAGCATTACGCATAGGAGTTACGCAGTTGAGCGACAAACGCATCCTGAGTAGGCGGTAGCCGTAT
>CAZWZZ010000914.1:1621-3004 GCA_964638395.1 uncultured Caldilineaceae bacterium | reverse complement strand
CTTCTTAAGATTACTCAATGGGCAACATACGAACATCATCTGCAAAAAACGTTGCTTGCGCCCCTGGCGTCCAAAAACCAAGAATATGTCTATCAAATTTATCCTGAGTTAATGAGGTCTTATCAGGTGGATTGTAGGTTCCAATGAATTTGTCATTGGCATAGCAACGTACTTCTTCAAAGTCAGGATCGATTTCTAACCGCATCTTATACCAACGATCCGCTGATGCTGGAGCGGTTTTATAAATATCTGGCTCTCCGTCTGGATAGATACTATGAACATTGAAAAATAGCTCTATGGGGTTTTCTTCTTGTGTATGCCTTAGACCACATTGAGCAATCCAGGTTTGAGTACCTTCCCCAAATGTACCATTTGAAAATTCAATTATGCCAATGCTGAAATCACCTTCGGCTTCATCTGTTGTGGAAAGTTTTGCTTCCATTGAGCCAGCTTCTCCAAGTGCCACTTCGCCAGCAGAAAGAACACATACTGTACTGGAGGAACCCGAATTATTTGCACTAAATACTGCTTGCCCATCTTTCAATTCAACATCACAAGCAAACTCTTCACGTTTTTCCCAAAGCCTTGGATCGAAATCTCCGGTCGAATCTAAATCATCGAAATCATCATAAATTGATGAAAAATCTGCAATTTCTTGACCATTATCTTGAGGAGGCTGTGGGGCAGGATTGGGAAAAACTAGATTTAATAGGATAGCCACAAAAGCACCTATAGTGGTAATAGCAGCAAGTATTTCCAACGTGGTTTTGGAGATAACAGCTTTTTTATATGCCAACCATAGCGCAGATACAACGAGGAGAAGAATAATGACAATAGCTATATTCATTTGAAGTCTCTCATTTATCAAGGTCGCTGAATATCTATTACCCGCGTGTTAACAAGTTGTATACACAATTTTTTAGCGACTTCTTCAACTGAGAAACCAAATGCGGCCCACACGAGCGCATCCAACTCCCCCTCCAACAATGTACTTTGGGGAGACGAAGCGGGCAAATTATAAAGCTGCTTGGTAAGTTCCACAAGCTGTCGAGATTTTTGTGTTTCTGGATCAGGCAAAGGAAATTTCTCTACATATTGGGTAATAAACCGTCGTCGCCCGGAGTAGAGTTTATTATTGAAACGATAATCATAAAACGTCTCGATGAAGGATGAATTGGCCACGGCTAACACGAGCCAGAGCAGATCAGTCTCCTCGGGATTATGGTTGACGAGCCAATAACAGTCGCCATTAACCACAGCCCCCTGCAAATCCAGCCAAAACATTGGTTTATCAGTGATGTCTCGAAAAACGACCTTGGGATATTGCCACAGATCCGGGTCTTGCGGAACCCACACCTCATACCACTGCCGACCCGATTTCAT
>CAZWZZ010000914.1:0-1611 GCA_964638395.1 uncultured Caldilineaceae bacterium | reverse complement strand
CGCCCGGTGCGCCTGAAGATATTTGGCGGAGCGGGGAAATTTATCGAGGTCAACCGCGACTCGTTTACCACCGACAACCTGGTGGGGGTAAAGGATTTCTCTGGGTTTGTCTGCTTCGGCGGGCTTGAAACGGCGGGCGATGTGGTGGGTCAGCAACGGCTTTAGCAATTCCGGCTTTTCTTCCTCCGGCATCTCTTGCCAATCTGACCGAATAAAGACTTTGTCAGCGGTTGTCTTGACGCCTACTCTAATTTTGCCTACGTCACCAAATGTGCAAAAGGTGTTTTCCTTAACTTTTGCCAGCCATTTTTCAGAAGCCTCGTTGGTGACGCGCCACACGTTGGCCGGGTCATCCCCATAATCGAGGTTGCCCTGCTGGACACGGTAGCAAGCCTGGCCCTTCACTTCGACGACGCCCTCTTTAGCCAACGCCGCAATGACATCCGGCGCGTAATCATTTGGAGAGGCATCCGGCGCGGAATAAATCGAGGTGAATCGTGACTGAACCGCAGGGTTCTCGCCATTTTTACGTTTGAGCAACAACACCGCCGGTAAGACCGCCGCCTCAAAAATCTGCGTGTCTCCCAAATCCCAAATATGGAGAATATCAAATTTTTCAGCAATGCCCTGGCGAACGCTGACCCCCGATTTCGTGGTCAGAAACCGATTTGAAACGATGATACCGGCGATCCCACCCGGACGAAGCGCCTGAGCAATGCCCTCAATAAAGGCATGATACAGATCAACCCGGCCCGACAGCCCAAATTGATGGGCAATCGTCTGCGCTTTGGTCTGGCCCATCACCTGAGTGCGAACATAGGGGGGATTGGCGATCACCTGGTCAAAAGGTTCCGGCGGTGCGGAGGCAAACAAGCTATATTGGCCGGTTGGGGCGTAATTCGTCAAGACGAATTCCAGAAAATCGTTACAGGCCAACTCAAGTTTGATTTCTGGAAAGTGCGCCTCAAGACGCGACCTAGCGCCCTCAATCGCTATCGAACTGGTATCGAAGCCCGATACGTCGAAATCAGAAGCTCCGGCGGTTAATAGATGCTCCGCCAGGGAGAGCAGTAACTGCCCATCACCCACCGCAGGGTCCATCACGTGTAATTTTTTCGAGGATGGTAAGGCAACACCGGCATTGAGGATTTGTTTAGCGACAAAATCAGCCAACCGGGGTGGCGTGTAATGAATACCTGATTCTTTTCGTTTTTCCGCTGATACGTTTTCTAGCATTGCTTCTGTGCTACTCCGGCAACTCCCCAAACTCTTCTCGATACCGGGCCAATTGTGCCTCCAAATCAGCGACCCGTTGTCGCTCTTGTTCGGCTATTTCCTGCGGCGTTGGCAACGCCTCTCCATCCGGCGTAGCCCACCGCAGCCATTCGGCTGCAACGCCTTGAAACTCGCCCGACCAGCGCACTAGCTCCAACTGTAGCTGCTGGCTGGTCAACTGGCCCTCACTGTCCGCTTCGAGGGGGACATAGCGCCCCTGTTGCAAACTAAACCCGGCCAATTCGCCGCTAAAGGGATCGAACCAAAAATATTCCGGGACACGCAGCCGGTTTTGGTAAATCTCTTTTTTCTCCGTCTTGTCTTTGAGGGCGGTGC
>CAZWZZ010000913.1:0-3007 GCA_964638395.1 uncultured Caldilineaceae bacterium | reverse complement strand
TCCTGAAATTGGGCCAGGTATTCGTCGGTAAAGCCCATATCAATCCGCTTGGCCGCGGCCCGTGCAGTCGCCGCCCCGGCCGTAGCCCCGACGATGGCCCCAATCGGCCCACCCAGCAGACCGATAACGCCCCCAGTGATGGCTCCAAAAACAGCGCCCTGCCGGGGATTGACATCCTCGGTTTCGGTCACGGATATCTTGCCATCCTTATCCTTGCTCAAGACGGCCACGTTGAAGAGGCGGACCCCCTTCTTTTTGGGAAGCTGTTTGATGGCGGCTAAGGCGGCTTTGGCCATATCGGCGGCTTTCAGCAGGACAATGACCATCTCCATATTTGACGCGCCGTACTCCGCTTGGGAGGGAATCGACAGCATCGTCGAGAGAGCTTCCTTGTCGATTTTCAGATAGACCGTTTCCCCATCATAATGATCGAGGGCTGACAGGGGTACGACCACATCCTTGCCGCCCCTGCGGGCGTCGCTTTTCATAATGAAATGGGTGATTGCCGCCGATTTCGAGCCGGTGACTAACCCTTTCACTTTCCCAACCTGACCATCGGTCGCTTCTACCTTAGCCCCCTTTTGCACTGACACCTGACCTTTCGGGATCATCTTCTGCTCAACCGTGGTGGTCACGATTTCCGGATAGTTATAGGGCGCGGCGGTATCCGCCCCCACATAACGGGGTATCTCGATCTGCCGAAATTCGGTCACGGTAAACGGCTCCATATTTTTGACTTCATCTTTGGTGCAGCGTAATTTGAGCTGGGTAGGGGTCGCCTCCTCAACCTGCTCAACCGGAACCAGCCGTTCCGTATAGGGCGGCTCATCCTCTTTGACCGCATAGTACGTCACCTGGAGCGTGTCAGGATCGACAATAACCGAGGTGGAGCGGCCGCAGTAGCCATCGGTACAGTTGACAATTGCATTTAACGGAACATCCTTCATCGTAGCCTCCTCAATATAATTCGGGTATTATAGATTTTCAGATAAACATTTTGAATCCGTAGGGTAGGCATCCCTATGCCTGACCCGCTACCGCATAGGGATGCGGCAGCTACGAGTCAAAATCATTTTCTGAAGAACTATATCAGCCCTATTTAGCGTACTTATCAGTGTAACATCGAGACAGTTGGACGTGATCAAACAGATGTCCGATTTAACGCCTGTACAGATGTCCCCTTTTGGCCCTGGTCATCTGTACAACACGATGACGGCTACTTACTTTTTTGAGGCGCGTCAATTTCTCCCGAAGCCAGCATATCGTGATACGTGCCTAACCAAGAAGCTATTCTCTGCTCCTCATAGGCCCGGTCCTGCTCGATTTGAGAATCTTTGTAGGCCAGCCATCGCTTGAATATCTCTTGCTGTACAGCGGAGGGGTTATAGACCCAATGGAACGTAAAGGTCCTTTCGGTGCCGGCCGTTTCAATGATGACGTGGCCAACATTCAGTAACTTGGCCACAAAATTTGGGGTGTCATAGGTCAAATTTTGAATCACATCAAATGGACCAACCCGGCGCTGCTCGCCGTGTAAATTGAAGGCGCTGCCTTTGTAATCAATGATCGAGGTTTTTGTCAGTTGATATTCATCTTTGCGCCAGATGTCATACCGGTAGGCATACCACACCAGAATAAAGGGCCAGCCCAATAGCAGCATCCCCATCCAGATCAAGGTTGGGTCGCGGAAAGGGAAAAAGCCAAACAGCGCCGCCAGCGTTAGATAGACAAAGGCCACCATCGTCACTAATGGCCCTGTCACCAGCCTTAGAAAGACGAAGTAATTCTTGCGCCAGATGATAATGTCCCCCTTGATCTCAGTGGTGCGGGGGATGAAGAAGTCGATGAAGCGGGGTAGTTTGAACCCGGAAGAGGGTGTATACCCCTCAGAAGGCTCAAACGCCCCGGTCTCGTGGGGCATATCGCCACTGACCACATGTTTGATATTGCTACGCAGGCTACGCACATCGGCCACTTCGACCCGCTCCTGGGCTTTGAGACGCTGCCGAAACAGCTCATCTCGTAGCCCATCCGCCCCTTTGATGCCGTCGAAAATTATGGTCCCGGCTCCGGCGGTCTGAATGTGGAGGTCGGAATAATCGAAGATTTTGGCAAACAGATTGGGCACAATGACGCTAATATCTTGAATTGAAGTCAAGGGCGCTTCATCTCGCGTTTCACCGTGCAGCAGAATCCGCTCGATGTGAATGGCCCGTTCGCTGGTGACAATAAAATCATCGTTTCGCCAATCGAGATAAAGATAGAGGATTGCCAACAAGCCTAAACTGAAAAAACAGCCGGAAATCAACAGAGAACTGGTCAAGTCTAAGATATTGAATAGAAGAAAGCCGACGCCGACGCCCAGTAAGATCAGGAGCATAGGGCCTGGCAGGCTGGCCAGAAAGGCCACCAAGTGTCGCTTATGCTCAGTCACAATCGCTTCGCTGTAACGCTGGCCGGCGAAGGCGGCGACGGCCTGCCGTTCGATCAGGGCTGCCCGTTCCCGCAACTTTTTTGATACGTCAGGAGCCGTAATTATCAGCCATTCAAAGGCGCTGCGGTCAAACACAGCTAATAAGGCATCGACGACCACCTCTTCCGTCAAAGGTTGGGGGTCATTCGTCAGCAGAGAAATTTCACCGCCCAGATCCCCTTCAAAAAGGTATCGTTCAACCCAAACTGTCTCCTCCTGTTGGTTGACGAGCCGGATTTGACCTTCAAGCAGAACGTAGAACCAATCGCTCGGTTCGCCCTGCTCAACCAGTACGTCCCCGACCTGCCGCCGCTCAAACTCCGCTCGCTGGGCCAATTGGGAAATTTGGGTCTCGGTTAAATCAGCCAGCAAGGGATTGGCCCTGAGAAACGGTATCAGTTTTTTTGTTAAGGCATCTCGTTCTATGCCATTATGATGCATCGTGGTTATACCTTTCTTACTACCGGGGGTATCAGATCGGTATACCTGGTAAAAACGTGATTTCTTAGCTCAAATATCAACCCCGCTTAGGGT
>CAZWZZ010000912.1:0-3009 GCA_964638395.1 uncultured Caldilineaceae bacterium | reverse complement strand
GCTGGCTTGATTTACACATACAATGCAAAGGTCAGAGGAACTGCACCCAAATGAATAGCGATTTGATTCGTATCCTTGTGGTGGCCGATGACCACTCGATGAGACCCTAGAGCCTCTCTCCTTCACGCCATTTTTACCTCCCCAACTCCTGCCGCAATTCGGCCAACGCCTTCTTGGCCGCTTCGGCGGCGGCCTCATCCGGCGCGGCGGGGCGATAAGCGGCTTCCTCAACGGTGCGGGTCAGGTGATCGAAGGCGGCGACGGGGGGCAGGGTGCGGGCATATTCGGCGGGGGTTTCCCACGCCTGCCGGGGGCGGTAACGGCGGGCGAGCTGGGCGAGGGCCTGGCGGTACAGACGCAGAATCAGCCGCCGGGTGGGGCTGCCGGGCCGGGGCGTGTAGGCCGGGCCGGCGGAGGCGGTCCGGCGATGGCCGAAGCGCCGGAACAAAAACAGTCCCAGCCAGACCAGCCCGCCCAGTAGCGCCATCCCCACCACCACCGGCAGCAGCCCCAGCAAACCGCTCATCCCCTGGGCCATCATCGCGCCGAGAGGCACACCGGGCATATTCAACTCAAGCAGGTTATCATCCCCAAACAGCCAATTCTGAACCGGCGTCGGGTAGGGCTGGGGCGTCCAGCCGGGCGTCGGGTCGAACGGAACCCAGCCGTGGCCGGGAAAATAGACCTCGGCCCAGGAGTGGGCGTGGCTGTAGCGCACCTCGTAATAGTTGGTGATGGGGTTGTAATCCCCGGCCCCGTAGCCGCTGACCAGCCGGGCCGGAATGTCCAGCGTGCGGGCCATAACCACCAGCGAGGTGACGTACTGCTCACAAAAGCCCTCCTGATCCTCGAACAGAAAGGTATCGACCACCTCCGCGCCGGGGGGATGGGGCGGCGGGAAGAAGTTGTAGGGATATTCGGTTAGCAGGTGATTGTTGAGGGCCAAGATTTTGTCGTAGGGATTAGCGTGGGGCGCGGTCAATTGGCGGGCCAGATTTTTGACCCGGTCGGAGATGTTGGCCGGGAGTTGCAGATAACGCCCGGCAATCTCCGGTGGGTAGGCGGTCGAAGCCTGGCGCAGGGCCTCGGCGTTGAAATCGGGCCGCTCGGAGACGACGCTGTAGGTGATGCCGGCCTCTAAATTTTCCGGCAGGCGCAGGCCATCGCCGCTATCGACCGAAACAGTCTCGGCGCTGATGAAAATTTGGACCGGGCGATAGGCGGCAAAAATCAGGTTGGGCTGCTCGGCCATAATGTTGAAGGTCTGGACGATGGTCTCGCCCTCGCCGGACGTTGGAACCGGCTCCACCGGCGATCCCAACGGCTCCGGCAGCCGAAAACGAACCCCGGCCTGCTCGATCTCGGTCAGGCTTTTGTCGCGCTGGCTCCAGGTGATGCCGTCGTAAAAATCGTAGCTGTGGCTGCGCCAATAGCTGCGGCTGGGGCTGCGGACGTACATCACGATGTTGTCGCTCAAGCCGCCCCGATAGCGCAAATCCAGGTTGGAGTCGAAACCGAAGAAGTAATCCCCCCGCTCATCGCTCCAGCCGTTGACCTGCACCAGCGGCACGCCGGGGTTGACGATTTCTGATTGGACTCCGCCCTGCAATGGCACGTTCAGGCTAAAGGGGGGCACGATGGGGTTGTTGGCGAAGCGGGGGGTGATGATGAAGATCAGCAGCACCCCGACAATGAACAGCGCCCCAAAACCGACCCCAAAGAGGGTCAGGCGGCGCGGCTCGACCGGGGCGGCGGCAGTCTGCGGGGTCAGGGTGGCCCGGCGTTGGCCGCTCTCCCGCTCGGCGATGAAGAAGGCGGCCAGGATCAGGCCGGTGAAGAGGAGCAGATACAGCCCCAACTCGACGCTGCGGCTTAACGAGGCGGCGATGTAGAGGTTGGCCAGGCTGTGGATGAGGGTGTTGAACAGGCTGCGCCGGTAGCGCAGGTCGAAGCTGGTGATGGCCTGGGCGAAGATGGCAAATTGGGCCTGGGGCAGGACAAGCCCGGCGAACAGGCCGACACATAGCCAACCCACGGCCAGATGGATGGCCCCGAACATAATGGCTCGCACCCATTGCCGGTTGTGGGCCAGGTTGTGGTAGCTGTACCAATGGCCGAGGCCCATCCCCAACGCCGCGAGGATGACGTGGGGCCACAACTTGCCGTTGACGCGGGCCAGGGCCAGCAGCGGAACCAGCATGGCCAGAAAAATGACCAGCCGCAGCCGGGCCGACTGTTCCGGCTCGGCCGATTGGTTTGGTTTGAGAAATGGCAGACGGTGCATGGCGCGGTTTCCGCAGGACGCATAGATTTAGTCGCTTTTCGACCCACACTCCCATTATACCACACCCCTGCCATAGTCGCCTAACACCTCCTGGCAAAAGGGTGTATTTCACTTTTGGGGCGAATTATAGCCCTCAACGATTTAACCGCCCCGATGGAAGGTTGGAAGGCTGGAAGATTGGTCACACGCCTGATAACCAACCTTCCAAATCTTCCACACTTCCAGATGGTCTAAAATCTGCCCCAAAACTGAAATGCTCCCCTGGCTAAACAAAACGCCCTGCTATCGGGGGGCGGGGCGGTCCCCACGGTTTAGTGCCGTCGTGCCTATCACCAACTTCTGTCAGAATTGACACTGTTCTGTCCCATTAATATTGCCGGAATGTCAAGCAGATAGAGACCCCATAAGATATGCTAAATGTATCTTTAAGCAAACTTAACTCGGCAAATTGTTGAAGGTGGAGGAACAGAACAGTGATGCAAATGACGATAATTACCCTCTCTACGGTCCTGCTATTGGTTGGCGTCATAATAGTCTGGCGGTTAACACGGACTCACCTGACCTGCCCCGAATGTGGCAGCCAGCATATCAGCCCCCTCTCTAAACAAATGCTTAATTTCCAAACTATTGAGTATGGCGGCTACCAACAAACTTCGGGGCTTCAACCAAGAAGGTATAAGATGGCCTACTATTGTAGCCACTGTAAAACCCGATGGACTAAAACC
>CAZWZZ010000911.1:0-3016 GCA_964638395.1 uncultured Caldilineaceae bacterium | reverse complement strand
TCATGTTCCGGCTCCTCGACCTCGACGTAAATACCATCCTCCCGCACTTCGAGACCCAGCGGGGTGGCGTAGTCGCCATACCCTTCGGGCGGATGGCCCGTTTGGGGGTCATACTCATAGCCGTGCCAGGGGCAAATGAGCCACTGGCCATCCAGTTGTCCCTCGCCGAGCGGCCCCCCTTGATGGGGGCAGCGATTGTCGAGGGCGGTGTAGCCATGTTCGGCGGTGTGGATCAGACAGATGGCCGTGTAACCGGCCACCGCTGTGGTTACCTGCCCTGCGGATAACTCATCGGCCTCGGCCACTTTGTACCATTTTTTGGGCATTTTTGTCTCCTTGCTGCTGTGTCCGGGTAATACCATTGTTCGTAGTAACCGCTTTAGCGGTCAAATTCAACGGCTAAAGCCGTCACTACGAGCCATCGTATTACCCGGACACACTGTTCATGCCTTTTTTGTCAGGAATTGGGTCTGCCGTAAAGCCACCAATACATCGCTTGCGGATAGGCCGCCTGCCACTCCGCCGGCCAGATAAAGCCACTCGACGTCCAATATCGACACAGCGCGTCATCCAACTTGTTAAGGCTCTCGCCCATCTCCGGGGAGAGGGGGTGGTTGCCAATTTGCAATTTATCAATGAGGGCTGCAATCATAATGCGTGTCTCTACGGCACTCTGATAGTAAGCCCCGCGATCCTCGGTCGCTTCGGCCAGGTCATCGAGATAGGCCGCCCACTGGCGCATACGGGCTTCAAGTTCATGCATCGCTTTCTCCTCGAAGCGGTCACTTTTATAGACGATGGCCTGATTGAACTGGCTAACGGCATTGTCCAGCCGCGTCTGCTCGGCCTGGTTCAACGAGTCGCGCAGGGCCAGTAGCCGGTGTTGGCGCATCAAATAGCCGCCCAGCGTCAAATCCGGCAGATCGACGTGGGTCGTTTTCCAGAAGATGGTGTCGCTCATAAGATAGGCATCCATCTGGGCAGCCAGTAACTCCAAGAACTCTAAATCCTTGACCAGCTTCTCTTTCCCCGTTGGCATGGGTTATCTCCTTTTTATTTTTGAAACCTCTCGGAAAATCCACCAATAACTACAGCGAATGAGGAAAGCAACGAATGTCCATCCCTCAACCTTTTGTTGTATTCCGAATTCGTTATCGTTCAGTGGCCCAACCACGTCCCGAGAAAGCTCTTTTCTTATGTGGCTGCTCAGAAGATATACCAGTTGCCGGAATAAGGCTAATTGTAGCCTATTTTTTTCGGCGGTTCTGTTAGAAATCCAACAAAACTCCGGCGAAAAGATCATCCTCAAAACCCTCGCCAGGCCGGGGTGGAGGGACGATGCGGCTGTAGGCTTCAAACCGGGCGAACCAGCGGAGGATGAAGCCGGGAATGGGCGGCATACCGACCGCCTGGCTGGCGTGGCAGGCCGCCGCGGCCTGGCTCTGCTTGAAGTAGGGGGCGACGTTGACGCGGGTCGTGACCACCTGCTCGACGGCGGCGATGCGCCGGAGGTCGATGTCTTTGTTTTGACCAAAGGCGGCCGGGTCCTGGCCAAACAGGGGCAACAGCCTGACACCCAGTTTGACCAGGCTGCGAGAAAAAACGGTGCAATATAACTTTTGCGGCTGGTGAGGCGTCAGCCCCGCCTCTAGCTGTTGCGGAAAGCGGGTTGCCTCCCCGGCAGCGTGGAAGGCCAGGGTGGTGGCCCGATGTATGTGAATATGGTCGGGGTGAAAATAACCGCCATGCTCATCGAAGGTGACCACCACTTGGGGTCGAATATGGCGGATGAGCCGGGTGATTTTTTCGACCACGGCCTCAAGCGGGGCTTGGATGAGGCACTCAGGATGGTCATTGTCAGGGCTACCGGCCATCCCGGAGTCCCGGTAATCCAAAAAATGAACCCGGCGCAGGCCCAACACCTGCGCCGCACACTGCAATTCGTGAGTCCGTAGCTCGCCGACGGAGCCGAAGCCTTGCAGATGCTTTGCCGCGACCGTGCCCGCCTCGCCCCGCGTAGCGCAGATGAGGTGGACGTTGACCCCGGCCTGGGCGTAGCGAGCAATTGTGCCCACCGGCGGCGCGCCAAAGGACTCATCGTCGGGGTGGGCCAGCGAGAGTAAGAGCGTGGGGTTGTTCATGAAGCATCTTGGGGCCTAGTTTGGCAGACCTACGAGGTTGCAAAAACCTCGTAGGTCTCGGCGATTAGTTTAACGGGGCGGTCGCAAAGACCACGTGGAAAGGTTGGCAGTAGATCATCACGGCGTTGTATTGTTCCAGATCGACATCGGCGGGGATTTCATAATTCTGGTTGCCCATGTTGCCTTTGAGCGACCCCAGGTCGATGTAGTCGCCCAACTCGGCGCTGCTGGTGGCGTCGGCGTTTTCGATCAGCAGCACGTGTAAATCGGGACCGTTGGTGACCGAGAAATCTTCGAAGCGGAGGACTCGCTGGTCACCCTGCTGGAAGATGGTGGCCCTGCCGGAGCCTTGATGAAAATCATCCGCACCGCTGAATTGACCCTGGCCGACCACTGTCCACTCGGCCTCGGTGGCCATCATCTCCTCTTCCATCGGTTTGTCCATCATGACCAGGGCGGCGGCTTCCATGACTTTCTGCTCGACCGCCGCTTTATCCTCTTCGGGCATAGCCGCCACCTCTTCGGCACTGGGCATGGCCGCCACCAGATCAGCTTCCAGCGCCGCCCGCTCCTCGACGGGCATCGCTTCAATCGCGGCGTTGTCGGGGACCTCGAAAGGGAAGGCTTCATCGACGGTGTTGTCAATGAAGAGGGGGGAAATCAGATACCAGCTGACCGCGCCAATGATAACCAGGCCGATCAGCCCGCCGATGATGAGTAGGGGTTTGAGTTTCATTGCTTTGTCTCCTTAGTTTAAAATCATCCGGCGTAGGGGCGAGGCCCCTGCAAAACCCAGAACCACTTTGCCAGATGGTCTACTACTTAGGGAGTTCCAGAAAAATAATGATCCCAAAAATCGGAGCTTGGGGTCAGTT
>CAZWZZ010000910.1:0-3021 GCA_964638395.1 uncultured Caldilineaceae bacterium | reverse complement strand
GCCTCATCTTCGGCGAGAATGATCCCTTCGTGCTGGCCTGGATTGTGCTGGGATTGTGGCTGATCCGGCCACGAGGCGGCCCTCTTAAGCCGAAATGGACGCTGCTTGGTTCGGCGGCGTTTGGCCTGGCCTGCGCCAGTAAACCAACGGCCTGGTTTTTGGCCCCTTTCTGGCTGCTCTATCTACTGCGAGATCGGTGGGGAGCGCAGTTGATCCCCCCCCGTTCGACCTGGCGGGGGCACGTCGTGGTCCTGTTGCGGCGGGGTTGGACGCTGCCGGTGGTGGCTCTGCTCATCATTGGCCCCTGGTTGGCCTGGAACCCGGAAGCGATGTATGATGATGTCTGGCGCTGGTCGGCGGGCATCGGGCCGACGGGCTATCAAATTTGGGGCTGGGGGGCCAGCAACTATATCCTGGCCTTCGGTTGGGTGACCGACCGTTTCGACTATTGGCCCTTTATCATTCCCGGCTTTATCATCACCTTGCCCCTGCTGCTGCTCCTGCTGTGGCGACAGGCGCGGGACAACCGGCTGGGCACGATGCTCTATGCCTACGTCATCCTGCTTTTTGCTTTTTTCTACGTCTCTCGCTTCCTTCAGCCCAACTACCTGGGTTATATGCTCGGCTTTTTGGCCCTGGCCCTGACTGTAGATCGGCGGGCGTCTGATGATGCGGTCGAGTCGTATATCGAGAGTTTTGTTCAAAAATGAATTTACATTTCCCAGGAGGAAACCCTATGCTCGATGAAAAAGATGTGGCCCCGGCGTTTGAACTGCCGGATGACAGCGGCGCTCCGACCAAACTGTCCGATTTCAGGGGCCGGTGGGTGGTGCTTTACTTTTTTTCCAAGGTGATGACCAGCGGCTGAACGACTCAAGCCCAGGGAATCCGTGATGATTTCCCAGAATATGAAGCGGTTGGTGCCGTGGTCCTCGGCGTTAGCCCCGACTCGGTTGAACGGCAGGCTAAATTCAAGGAGAAAGAGAATCTGCCGTTTATTCTGCTGTCGGATGAAGCACATGAAGTGGCCGAACTATACGGCGTCTGGGTCGAGAAGAAGATGTATGGCCGCACTTACTGGGGCAACGAGCGTAGCACCTTCATCATCGGGCCGGATGGCACCATCGAGCGGATTTTTCGCAAGGTCAAACCGGCCCAACACAGCGAGCAGGTGTTAGCGGCCCTGGCCGAATTGACCGCATAACTCAGGAGCAGGCTGTGAGCGACAGGGTCGAGCCACAGAACCAAATGAGCGAGGCTGATTGGCGGGATGGCGTGACCTGGTACACGCATGAGACGACCTTTTTGCGGTTGTCAAAATTTGTGGTGGGGCGGCTGCTGTCGACTCTGGCCAGGGTTGAATGTATCGGTTTCGAGAATATTCCCCAGCGTGGTCCCTGTGTTCTGGCCTCGAACCACATCAACAATCTGGATGTTCTCTTTTACGGGACCTATTTGCCCCGCCACATCTACTCGATGGGTAAAAAAGAGCTGTTTGATATTCCGCTGTTTGGTCTGGTGTTGCGGCTGTTTGGGGCCTTTCCGGTTCATCGCGGAGAGCGGGACCAATGGGCGGTGGCCCAGGCCAGCCGGGTGTTAGCTGCCGATGAGATGCTATTTCTCTTCCCGGAAGGGACGCGGGGCGGGCGGCAGGCCCAACTGCGAGAGGGAAAAATCGGCAGCGCCAAATTAGCTTTGACCCATCAGGTTCCGCTCATTCCGGCAGCCATCCTCGGCACCCAGACGTTTCGGTTTGGGTGGCGGCGAAACCATATCCGCATGCAGGTTGGCCAACCGCTCGATGTCGCAGCCCTGGCCGGGCCACCGCCGTATGAGTATGAAACGATGCGGGAGTTGACGACAATCCTGATGCGGGAGATTGCCGGGATGCTCCCCCCGGCCCATCGCGGCTTCTACGGCTAACCGGCGGTCAGAAATTGCCTGACGTCTGCCGTGGTGAAGGGCCACGCCAATTCAGCCCCGCTGCCCGGTTTGGCGATGACCGGGATGCGCTCCCCATACCGGGCCATCGCCTCGGCCTGGTGGGGCAGACTAATATCAATCACCTCGATGTCCAACCGAATATCGGGCACTACGTCCAGCACCACCCGGTAGGCTTCTTCACACAAATGGCAGTTGAGTTTAGTGTAGAAAAGAAGTTGTTGCATAGCCTCTGCTCCAACGTTAAATTTGGGAGCTTATTGTAGACGTAATTCCGCTAACCGAGAAATTTGATTACAGCGAGCCATTTAAAGACAAAAAACATCCAGCAATGTGGATGTCTTTGTGGGCCCTGTAGGGTTCGAACCTACGACCAACCGGTTATGAGCCGGTCGCTCTAACCACTGAGCTAAGGGCCCGAAAGAGCGGGCAGCGGGAATCGAACCCGCGTGACTGGCTTGGAAGGCCAGGGCTTTACCTCTAAGCTATGCCCGCATATTATTCGTGATGCAGCATCTTTTTTATGGCTGCATCAACTCGACGTACATCAGGAGGTTTCGAGAAAAATCTATTCGCGCCTGCTTCCTTACACGTATTCCTGGTTTTCGCATCGGTGTAGGCTGATAAGACAAAGATCGGAATCTGGGCGATGTGAGGATTTTTCCGTATTTGACGGATCACTTCATCGCCACTCATCAAGGGCAACCGTAAATCCATTAAAATCAAATCGGGATTCCAGCTACTCGCTTTGGCCAATCCCACTTTGCCATTTTCAGCACACTCGACCACATATCCTAATGCCTTGAGCATTTGGGAAATGGTAATTTGCAAAGATTTATCATCTTCGACATACAGGACGCGGATAGGGCTTGTACCGTTGGAGGTCATGAGCGCTCTCTCTGTAATAGTTAAGTGTCTAGGTGGCGTTGTCGAGTCTGTTCAATTTTTAAATTGATGGTCGGGGTGGACGGATTTGAACCGTCGGCCTCTTGCTCCCAAAGCAAGCACTCTAACCGGGCTGAGCTACACCCCGAAATTCTAACGTCAAGTATAGCCTAAAATCTCTTAAAAATCAAACCT
>CAZWZZ010000909.1:0-3028 GCA_964638395.1 uncultured Caldilineaceae bacterium | reverse complement strand
CTGGGAACTGCCTAAATGGAACGTGATACATGGCTGTTGTCAGCGTATAATTTAGAGGAATTGATGAATGTTTGGTAAAGGCACGGTCAGTGGCATAGTGGGGGGCTTGACCAGCGGCGCAATTTATTCAGGCTCCGTGGCCAATATGCTATTTCCCACCGAAACGGTGACGCTCATTCAGGGGGTCATCATCTGGATCATCATCGGCGCTCTGTTAGGGATGGCCGGGGGCGGGGCCGGCGGATTTGTCAGTGAGAAGAAAGACAGGCCGGTGACGGGAATGGTGAATTGGGTGACGGTGGGAGCCTTTCTGGGACCACTCACACTCGGCGCCGCCGTCATCGTGGCCAATGTCATCCATGGCGGGGGGGTGGGAACCGTTGGCTCGCCGTTCCTGGTGGTCGTTGGCGGCTCATTTGGCGGGGCGTTTATGGGGGCCATTATCCAGAATAGAAAAGGGTTGTTTCACTAATCATTGCGTGCAATTCAAGCTATTATGGCTGTCTGAGCTTCTTTGTGGTGAGGGCATCCCTATGCCCGCTCTCGCATTGGGATGCGGTCGCTACCCCACAAAATCTCAGATAGCCGCTATTATTCCAGCAAAAGGAGCCATCGTCGACCGGGACATTTTTGCCGACCTGTATGAACAGTACACCCCGGCGGTTTTCAACTACTGCCTCTTTCGGGTCAACAACCGGGCCGTGGCCGAAGATTTGACCGCCGATATTTTTGAGCGGGCCTGGCAAGCGCGGCAACGCTACCGGCCCGAACGGGCCGAATTTAGCACCTGGCTCTTCACCATCGCCCGCCGCCGGGTGACAGACTGGCAGCGGCGGCAGGCGCGGCGCACCTGGCTCCGCCTCAGCGAGCGGCAGCCGGCCGAGACTGCCTCGCCGGAAGCGGTCATCGAGGAGAGCGAAGCCCAGGCCCACCTACGGCAGTTGGTGGCGGCGTTGGCCCCGCACGAGCAGGAGTTGATCGCCCTCAAATTTGGGGCGGGTATGACCAACCGGGCCATCGCCCCGGTCATTGGCAAAAGTGAAAGCGCCGTCGGCTCGGCCCTGCACCGGCTGATGCAAAAATTACGAAAGCAGTGGAAGGAAACCACGTGAAACAAGAGGATGTCATCCGTCACGATGGGCAACAGGAATTTCAGGGGGAAACGGCTGATCTGGCCGAGCAGTTGTTGAGCCTGCGCCAACCGCCCGGCCCCCAACTGCGAGCGCGAATTCAGGCTATCCCCACCCAACCCGCGCCCCGGTTTTGGTCGGCCTGGCTGAGGCGGCCCCGGCTGGCCTGGGTTGCGGCGGGCTTGCTCCTGGTTGGTCTCCTGCTGGCCACGCCCGCAGCCACGGCCACGCTGGGCAACATCGAAACGATGATCGGCCACATCCGGCTTATGATGCTGGATGTCTACCCGGAGCCGACCGCCCCGCTTGTCGTCGAAAGCGTGCCGGTATCGCTGGCCGAGGCTCAAGCGGCTGTTCCGTTTGACTTTCAGCCGCCGGCCTATCTGCCTGAGTCGTTGGATGAAGGCTACGAGGTGTTCCTTACCCCCCTGGAGGTACCGCTGGTCAAGCTGCGCTGGCGGGACTCCGCCGGGGGCTTTACCCAACTGACGGCCTACGCCCACCCGGACGCTCAGGCCAAAACCCTGGTCGGTCTCGAAGAGGGCGAGCCGGTTGATCTCGATGGCCGGACGGCGGTTCTGGTCCGGGGAGCCTGGGATGAAGCCAGCCGCACCTGGAACGCCGACAGCGGCGTCGTCACCCTCATCTGGGCCGCCGACGGCGTTCAGTACCGCCTCCTTTCCTACAGCGATACGGTCTCGGTCGAGGCGTTGATAAAGATGGCGGAGTCGGTGCAGAGAGAGTAGAGAACAGCACCGTAAAACGTGAAGCGTAAAACGTAAAACTCTTGGACAACTTCATTACGTTTCACGTTTTACGTTTTACGGAATTCCTGAGCGAATGATGATAACCTGTCAATCTAACGCGCAAGCAAACAAACCATAATATCCCGACCAACGGAGTTTTTCTTGGCAACAAACCTGAAACGTAACCCCATATCCCAACCCATCGAGGCCGAACCGACGGCGAGCGCCGCCGCCGAGGCTGTCCCGGCTCCGCTGGCTTGGCTGACGCTGGAGCGGCTGCTGTACGCCCTTATTTTCGGCGTGGCCCTCGTTTTGCGGCTGTGGCGACTGGGGAGCTACCCCCTCTCTGACAGCGAAGCCGCCCAGAGCCTCGTCGCCCTCAACCTGTTCCGGGGCCTGCCCGTCGAGGTGGAGTACTACAGCCCGCTGTTGGCCTCGTTGAACATGCTGACCTTCGCCCTCTTCGGTAGCAGCGACGCCTCGGCCCGGCTGGTGACGGTCTTGCTGGGCATGGCCCTGGTCATCGCCCCCCTGACCCTGCGACGGCAGCTTGGCTCGCTGGTCTGCCTGCTGGCCTCGGCCCTGTTAGCGATTTCACCCTCGGCCCTCTACCTGTCCCGGACGCTCAACAGCGAGGTAGCCGTGGCCACGGGGGCGCTGCTGATCGTAGCTGGCTTCTTCAACTGGACGACCGATGGCCAACAACGCTGGTTATGGCTGCTGGCCGCCGGACTGGCCCTCATGCTGGCCGCCGGGCCGATGGCCTTCTCAGTCATCATCATCTTCGGCCTGACAATCCTGCTCAAGCTGTCCGATTTCAAAGCCTTGTGGCAGCGGGGGCTGTATCTGTCTACCAATCAGGATACCCCGCCGGACATCCGGCCTGTGGAAATCGCTCTAACGCAACAGACTGCTGCTGAGAGCAAATTTCGTATTCGGAATCCGGCGGTTAGCCCCCCCGTCCCCCCAAAGGGGGGCGCAAAAAACATTCCCCCCTCTGGGGGGCTAGGGGGGCCGACAGATGACGAGGCTACCGCCGACTCCACCCCCTCCCAACCTCCCCCTCATAGGGGGAGGGGCGAAACTTCCCCCCCCAACCCCCCAAAGGGGGGCGCAAAAAACATTCCCCCCTCTGGGGGGCTAGGGGGGCCG
>CAZWZZ010000908.1:0-3032 GCA_964638395.1 uncultured Caldilineaceae bacterium | reverse complement strand
CCGACAGCAGCCGTCGCTTTGCCCGCTACACCAACCTCGACCCCGGCAGCTACACCTTCCGAGTCAAAGCCTCCAACAACGACGGCGTCTGGAACGAAACCGGTGCCGCCGTGAAGTTTACCATCACCCCGCCCTGGTGGGAGACGACCTGGTTCCGGGGACTGGCTGTGGTGCTGGCGGTGGGCCTCCTCTTTGGCGGCTTTCAGTGGCGGGTCCACGCTGTCGAACGGCAACGCCGCCACCTGGCCCGCCGGGTCGATGAGCGCACCAAAGAGCTACAGGCCAGCGAAGCCGCCCTGCGCCAGGCCAAAGCCTGGGCCGAGGAGCGAAGCCAGGCGGCGGAAGCGGCCAACCAGGCCAAGAGCATCTTCCTGGCCAATATGAGCCACGAACTACGCACCCCGCTCAACACTATTCTGGGGTATGCCCAAATCTTGGATGACCGCCCCCCCCTGGACCCGGAGGTGACGAAGGGGGTGAAAACTATCCGGCGCAGCGGCGACCATCTGCTGACCCTCATCGACGAAGTGTTGGACATCGCCAAAATCGAAGCGGAGCAGATCGGCCTGCATCCAACCGAGTTCAACCTGCCCGACTTCCTGGGCGAAATCGCCGAAATGATCCGCCTGCGGGCCGACCACAAAGGGCTGATCTTCCGCTTCGAGACGGTTCATTTTTCCCCATCCGGGCCGGTCAACGGCTCGACCACCGGCCGGCCGGTGACGTTGCCCGCCGTCGTCCGGGGCGATGCCCGCCGCCTGCGCCAGATTTTGCTCAACTTGCTGAACAACGCCGTCAAATATACCGACCGGGGCCAGATAACGTTTAGAGTCGGGCCTGTCTACACAAACGAGGAGCGGGAACCGGAACCTACCTCGCCCCGCCGCTCCTCTGCCCCTCTGCTCCGTTTCGAGGTGGAAGATACCGGAGCAGGCATCCCGCCGGATGATTTAGAGCGGATTTTCGAGCCGTTCCAGCAGGTCAAAAATGGGCACGGACACAGCGAAGGGGCCGGCTTGGGCTTGACCATCAGCCGCCGCCTGGTGGAGATGATGGACGGCACGTTGCAGGTTCGCAGCGTCACTGACCAGGGTAGTCTGTTCTGGTTTGAATTAACGCTGCCGGTGGTGGACCACGTCCAAGCTATTGAGACAACTTCCCGGCGTATCGTGGGCATCGACGGAATCGAGGGCGGAGAGCGCCCCAAAATTTTGATCGTTGATGATGTAGAAGATAACCGGACCGTGCTGGCCAAACAACTGACTCGCCTCGGCTTTGAGGTGGTCGAGGCCGAGGGTGGAACGGACGGTCTGGAAAAAGCGACAGAATTCAACCCGGCGGCTATCATCGTGGATCGAATGATGCCCGGTCTGGATGGCCTGGAGATCATTCGTCAGATGCGACAGCAGCCAGACCTCAAAGAGAGTGTGATGATTGTCAGTTCGGCCAGCGTCTTCGAGGCCGACCGGCAGGAAAGCCTGGCCGCCGGGAGTGACGATTTTCTGCCCAAGCCGGTCAAATTCGAGCAGTTGGTGGCAATGCTGGCCCGCCATTTAGCTCTGGAATGGCGGTATGAAGAGGTCCCAGGAGGCGGTAATGGCCGGACGGAGCCGCCGACACCCCTCTCAGTGGCTGACCTGCCCGCCCCGGAGGAGATCGCTCACCTCCACCACCTGGCGATGATGGGCCACGCGGCGGCTATTCAGGAGAAAGCGGTCGTCCTGGCCCAAACTGACGAGCAATTAACCCCCTTTGCCGCCGAGGTGGAGCGGCTGGCTACCCGCTTGCAAATGAATGAACTTTGTGATTTCTTAGAGCCATATCTTGAGCAATAAAGATACTATTCTCATCGTTGATGACAATCTGGATAATTTAAACCTGCTCTTTCAGGGGTTGCGCCGGGCCGGGTATGAGGTGATGGTCGCTCAGGATGGGGCCAGCGCCCTCAAGCGGGTGGAGTTTGTCAAACCGGACCTGATTCTGCTGGATGTGATGATGCCGGAGATGGATGGCTTTGAAACGGCCACCCGGCTCAAAGCGAACGGGACCAGCCAAAATGTTCCCATCATCTTTTTGACGGCCCTGGGTGAAACGGGCAATATTGTCAAAGGGTTTGAGAGCGGCGGCGTCGATTATCTGGTCAAACCCCTCCAGATGGAAGAGACCCTGGCCCGGATCAATACCCACCTCTCCCTCTATAAGTTGCAAAACCGCCTGGCAGCACGCACCCGCGAGTTGGCCTCGCTGTTGGAGCTGTCCCATAGCCTGGTCTCAACGCTGGATTTGGAAAAGTTGCCTAATTTGATCCTCGACCAACTCAACGTTGTGGTGGATTACACCGGCTGCGCTCTGTCCACCTTCAGCGAGGGGCAAGCCTGCATCCTGGCCTACCGCGGTCCGGCCTTGCCGAAACAGATGAAACCCCGATGCTTTCTGGATGAGATTTTGAAGCAGAAACGCGAACTATTTTCGCCGCCCAAACCGCTAATTGTGGCCGATGTGCGGATTGATGGGCGGCTACAGGCTTTCTTTCAAGAGAACACCGACTCTAAAAATATTCTCTTGCCCGCCTACACCCGGGCCTGGATGGGCGTTCCCCTGGTCATCGACCAGCAGATCATTGGCGGCTTGAGCCTGTGCCACCGCCGGCCCGACGTTTACACCCCACAGCAGGCGGAGTTGGTTGCCGCCTTCGCCGACCAAGCCGCCATCGCCATCCAAAATGTGCGGCTCTACGAACAGGCCCAGCATGCGGCCATCCACGAAGAGCGCAACCGCCTGGCCCGCACCCTGCACGACTCGGTCACCCAATCCCTCTTTTCGGCCAGCCTGATTGCCGAGGTGCTGCCCCAGGTCTGGGAGCGTGACCCGGATGAGGGGCGGCAAGGCTTGGTCGAGTTGCGTCGCTTGACGCAGGGGGCGCTGGCCGAGATGCGGACGCTGCTGCTGGAACTGCGGCCGGCTACGTTGTTGAAAACCGGCCTGGATGAGCTACTGCGGCAACTGGCCCAGGCTGTGGCCAACCAGACTGA
>CAZWZZ010000907.1:0-3036 GCA_964638395.1 uncultured Caldilineaceae bacterium | reverse complement strand
ATCGGGGCGCTGCTGGGATTGTTTGTCGCGCTCAATCTGTTTCCAACCGCCGCCGGGATATTGCTGGCGACTTTAATCGGGGGCTTGCTGGGGGGCGTCATCGGCCTGGTCATCAAGGGCCGCATGGGGGACAATAAATAGCCCAAAAGACAAGACCCCTCTTCCACCGGAAGAAGGGTCTCTACATAAAGGCAGGCATGGGGTCTCCTGTAAATAACTTTGGGAGCGGCGGATTCTCTCGTCGAACCCTCTGCACAACTCCACTCTTTTTATGTTTGCGGTTGACCTCGCCGTCAATTACAACAACAGTATACTTGGGATCGGGACTTTTGTATAGTGACAAATGTCACCTCCTGGTAGTGACAAATGTCATATAATCCCGCTCCGTCCCGGCTGCTGTCGCCGCACAGGGCGCTGTTCCCCCAAATTTTGCAATAAATCGCCCAATTGTTCCAAACTGGACAGGTTATGGACCGGCAAAAAATCGTCGATGGAAGGCAACGCGGCCTGCATGCCCCGCGTCAACGGCTCGTAATTAGCCGCGCCGAGCAGGGGATTGAGCCAGATGAGCCGTCGGCAACTCATCTGGAGACGACGCATCTCCCGCCCCAGCAGGTCGATCTCCCCCCGATCCCAGCCGTCGCTGATGATGAGGACAATCGCCCCCTGCCCCAACACCCGCCGGCCCCATTCATAATTGAAGGTCTTCAAGGCGTGGCCGATGCGCGTCCCGCCGCCCCAATCCTGAAGGTGGGCAAGGGTCTGGTCCAGGGCCGTGTCGATATGTTTCGCTTTGAGCGGGTGGGTAATGCGCGTCAGACGGGTGGCGAAGGCGAAGGCTTCGACTTTGTCCAGGCCGCTACTGATGGCGTAGATGAATTTGAGCAGGATGCGGGCATACCGCTCCATCGAGCCGCTGATGTCGGCGATGACCACCAAGGGCCGTCGCTTGAGCTTGGGCCGTCGCCAGGCCAGCCGCAGCGTTTCCCCGCCGTGGCGCAGATTGTGGCGAAAGGTGCGCCGCATATCGAGATACAGCCCCCGCCTAGCCCGCACCTTGCGCCGGGTGCGCCGCCGCTGTAAATTCCAAACCATCTCTCCCATCAGCCGCGTCACTTCGGACAGCTCCGCCGCCGTCAGCTCGGCAAAATCTTTGCGACGCAGCGCCTCACGGGCGCTGTAGGTGATGACCTGGCTCATCTCCGGCTCTTCGGCATCAGGGCTGGAGTCAGCATCCCCGGCAGCCTGACTCCACTGCGCCAATACAATGTCCTCGGTGATCTGCGTTGCCGTTTGGCCCGACCGGTCAGGATTAGGCCAATCCGATGTTGCCTCGGCGCGGGCCTGCCAGAAAAGATCGAAGGCACGGTCGAAGAGGGGGATATGCTCCCGACGGCTGACCAGGATGGTGCGGGCCGTATCCCTAAATTCCCGGCGATGCCTGAGGTCGATATACTCCAGGCCCGCCACCAGATCGAGAATCTGGCTCGGCGTGACGGCCAGACCCACCCCCCGCAGCAACCGCCCAAACAGCACGATATTCCGCAACAGATGCCCCCGATTATTCTGGCCCGATTCGGGCCGCTCCCGGCTCACGATGGCTACTCCCCGGCCAATGTTTGGGCCTGGGCCAGCAGCGGCTCGAGACCGCCGCCCTGAATGTGGCGGATGTCATCCTGATACTTGAGCAGCACGCCCAGCGTATCATTCACGATCTCATCATCCAAATCCTCCCGGTCGAGGGCCACCAGAGCGGCCAACCAATCCAACGTCTCGGCCACGCCGGGCAATTTGTAGAGGTCGGCCTGGCGCAGAGTCTGCACAAAGGCCACTACCTGGCGGGCCAAGTGGTCCGGGGCCTGGGGCACTTTGGCCAGGACGATGCCGTACTCCTTCTCGAAGGAGGGATAATCGATCCAGTGGTAGAGACAGCGCCGCTTGAGGGCGTCGTGGATTTCGCGGGTGCGGTTGGAGGTGATGATGACCACCGGCGGACGTTCGGCCTGGATGGTGCCGATTTCGGGGATGGTCACCTGAAAATCGGACAGCACCTCCAGCAGAAAGGCTTCAAACTCCTCGTCAGCCCGGTCCAACTCATCGACCAGTAGAACGGCCCCCGCCTCGTCAGCCGGGTCGATGGCTTGCAGCAGGGGCCGCTTGAGCAGAAAGTCGGGGCCAAAGATTTTCTTGAGGGCGGCCTCGTCACTGACCTCACCCCCGGCTTCCAGCAGCCGAATTTCGAGCATCTGCCGGGTGTAATTCCATTCATATACGGCAGTGTTGATGTCCAACCCTTCGTAACATTGCAGCCGAATCAGCGGGCGGGCCAGCAGGCCGCTCATCACCTTGGCCACTTCCGTCTTGCCCACTCCCGGCTCCCCTTCCAGAAAAAGGGGCTTCTCCAACTTGAGGGCTAAAAAAATCGACGTGGCCAGGCTGCGGTCGGCGATGTAATCTTGCTGTTCGAGCCGGTCGGTCAATTGTTGGATTGATTGGATTGATTGGATGGGATCAACGTGATTGGTCACGGAAGCCTCCGGGGGCGTGGTGTCGTTCCAACCAATTGCGGAGAATGTGACGGTATGCGGTCGGATTTTCCATAAACAGGAAATGGCCACCCCCTTTGATGACAGCCAACTCGGCCTGGGGCACGCGGTCGGCGATGAGGTGGGCCTGGGCCGGGGGCACGGTCGGGTCTTGATCGCCACACATAGCCAGGGTCGGGGCGCTGATTCGGCATAATTTTTTACTGATGTCGATGGCAGGCATCACCTTGAAATATTTGAGCATCGCCGCCAGATCGAGATGCTGGTAATCGGGATAGAATTGATCGACCAGCGGCTCCAGATGTTCGTAGGTAGACAGAGCTTGACCATCGGCCAGGTGAACCCGCCAAAAAGCCCGGAAGATGGCCCGATTGAGGCGGCTGGCCCGGAAGCCCGTCCGAAAAAGGAAGGCCCCCGGCGGGCCACAGCGGGCCAGAAATTGGTTCAAGCCCAAGGCCCCGATCCATTTGCCCTGAGCAAAGCCGGAAAT
>CAZWZZ010000906.1:0-3038 GCA_964638395.1 uncultured Caldilineaceae bacterium | reverse complement strand
TTGATGAAATTCGCACGTTACGCCAATCCAAAACTGCCGGGTAACAGGCCGCTTCCGAGATTCAGACTTCCGAAGTCCTATGGCAACCCATTAACAAAAGACAAATGACAAATGACCACAAGCCACAGTAGACTACTCTTTGTCCTTCCCTCGATCCCGATTGCGGCGGCGACGGGTTCGCAGATCTTTGGCCCGCGATTGCAAATCTTTGAAGACCTCGGTATCGACGATTTGCTGCACTTCCCGCTGCCGTTTGGCCTGGTCGATCTCGATCTTGAGCTGCTTGATCTCCTGCTTCAGGCTTTGCTCTCGGATGTAGGCTTCCAGGGCGGCCACGGCCAGCGAGGAGAAGGACTCCATCATCTGTTGCAAATTCTCATCAAACGGCGTGACCACATCGGTATCCGGGTCTTCGGCGTTGATGAGTTGCAGCACGCCCAACACCTGATCGTTGCTGTTTTTCAAAGGAATCGACAGGTGGGAGGTGACATCGTAATCGTTATCCTTGCCGAAAATTTTAGGGCCGCTGAATTTCGGAGCCTCCGGTAAATTGGCGTTCGAGACGTTGAGCGAGGCGGCCGTCAGGGCCACGTGGGTGGCGATGGTGTCGTGATTGGGAGCGCCGTCAGCATCATACAGGGGCAGCGGCTCGAAACTGATTTTTGCGCCGCTGGTTCCGCCCTGCGCCATGCCAAGCGTATCATTCGAGAGGCTGACATACTCCAGAGACTTGCCCTCCTCTTGCACCAGATACAACACCCCGGCGTCAGCATGGACAAAGCTCTTGGCCTCCAACAGCATCTTTTCCAACAAACGGTTGAAATCCTGCTCGGCGGTCAACTCGACGCCGATGGGGATGACCACATCCAGCAGATTATCGGCCCGCTCCTTCTCCCGACTGACCTGGAAGAGGGTTTGCCGGAGCTTGCCGGTCATACTGTTGAAAGTTTCAGCCAGCGTGCCGATCTCGTCTCGGGCTTCGACCTGGGCCTGAGCTTCCAAATCGCCGCCGCGCACCTGCTCGGCCACCCCGGTCAGGCGACGAATGGGGCCGGTGATATTTTGACGCAGGATAAAAGAGAGTACCGCGCCCAACAGCAGCGACACCAAGCCGACGGTTAGCGTCCGTCGGTTTGATTCTTCCAACTCGTGACGCCCTTCTCCCAGGTCTCGTGTCAGCGTTGTGGTTTGATTCTGGGTCAGGTTTCCTAACAGTGCATTCATCTCATCGGCTCGCGGCACGGCTTCGGTGCTGAACAGGTACAAATCCTGACGCCACGCCTCACTCTCCAACTCGTCAAAGATACGATCCGGCAAGGTCAGAAACTCCTCCCGCTGCCGGGCGATCTCTTCAAAACGGGCCTGTTGATTTTCATCGAGCAGCCGGGCCTGGCTCCGAATCCGCTCCCAGGCCAGGTTGTTCTGGGTCAAATTGCCCCGATACTCCACCTTGAAATCCCGATTGCGGGTGGTGACATACCCGCGCAGGGCCGACACCATCGAGGCGAAGGAACTCTGGAACTCAGCCAGGTCGGTCAGCAGGGTGGTGTTGGCCCGGGTCGGCTCCGCATCGGCCAGCGATCTGATAATTTCCTGCGTATCCAGCAGCAAGTTACCGCTCGTTCGCAGCCCATCGGTGACCAGAATGCGATAAGCCGGCTCTCTGGCGATCTGGTCATCCCGCAGGGCGAACAACTGCTCCGGCCACTGCGACCACTCCTCGAAAATGGCCTCCAGTCGTTCTAACCGCTCCCGGTTTTCGGGGTTGAGATCATCCTCTTTGCTCTTCAAATCGGCCAAATCAGCTAAAAATGCCTGGCGGGCCTGATTATAACTTTGTCGAAATTCCCCCTCACCCAACGCCAGATAGCCCCGCACATCGCCGAGCATCCGCAGCAGGTTAGTCTGGGCATTGGCTGCAGAAATGGCAATCGGGGCGCTGACATCGCTGGTTCGTTCGATATTTCGGGTGGCCGGAATGCTGCCCAGATAGCTAAAGGCGACGCCCAGCAGGGCTAACAAGACCAAAATGGAGAAGCCGATGGTCAGCTTGGTGCCGATCCTGAGATTATTGAAAAATGAAGCCCCCGGTATCTTGGCTAGATGGCCCTGCATTTGAGGGGCTGTTTGATTTGCAAGGGCGTCCGTCTTGGTCGTCATGAGCCTGGCTCTCGCCTCCAATCTTTGATATTCCACAGGATCGAATCCCACGGCGTCGGCTCCAAACCGACGATGTCGTTGCCGGCGGCGTGAACCGTGGCCCGCTTGATGAGGGGGATCATGACCACATCCTCGATCAACAAATCATTCATCTGAATAAAGAGAGCCTGCCGCGCTTCAGGGTCGATTTCCCGCGTCGATTGTTCATACAGATCGTCGTAGGTGTCGTGGCACCAACGCTCGATATTTTCGCCGGTCCAATTATTTTCCCGTTGCGGAATCTGGTCACACGTCCAGAAACGCATATAGCCGCCGGGGTCGGGGCTACGATTGCCCTCGCGGTACAACTGCATATCGGCCTGGAAACGGCGGTATTGGTTGGGGTTGGAGACCTCGCCGAAGAGAATACTGGAGTCAATCACCTCTAACCGGACCTCCACCCCGATCTGGCCCAGGGCCTCCCGCACCATCCGCTGCACCTGTTGCCGCAGCGAGTTGCCGACCGTCGTCTGGAACGTCAGGCGCATCTCCACCCCCTCCTTATCCCGGATGCCGTCGCCGTCGCTATCCACCCAGCCGGCCTCCTCCAGCAGCGCCGCCGCCTTGTCCAGGTTGTACTCATAACTGGTGTTGGGCGAGTCGTAGCGGGGCGGGGAGACGAGGTTATTGCTGGTCGGCTCGCTACCGAACCCGGCAAATTGGGCCACGGCCTCCCGGTTGATGGCCAGGCTGAGGGCCTCCCGCACCGCCTTATCCGACAAAATCGGGTGGGGAACCTCCACGCTGGAGCGTTCGCCGTTAAAGGGGGTGTCCGGGTCGGTTCGGTTCAGCAAAATCCGCTCGATCCGCGAACCGGGTTGGGTAATCAGCCGAGCGTG
>CAZWZZ010000905.1:0-3045 GCA_964638395.1 uncultured Caldilineaceae bacterium | reverse complement strand
AGGCCAGCCCGCACCCCTCGATACGGTTTCGCTACGCTCACCTACTCGGGATGCTACGAACTCAATGATATTGCTGCGTAACTCATAACAATTTCACCGGCAGGGAAAATTATGGAATACAACTCGTTGCTTTGGGATTTGATCGGTGTTATACTGACAAACATCTGTCCGGCGGGGGGCTGTCGCGTGATGAGGCGCCGCCACATAAAAAATTAGGCCGGACTTTAAGGAGTGGGCTATGAGAGCCGCCGTGTACCAAGCCTTTACCAAACCGATCACTATTCAACACGTGCCCGACCCCACGCCGTCGGCTCACGGGGTTGTGTTGCGGGTGATGGCCACCGGCCTGTGCCGCAGCGATTGGCACGGCTGGATGGGGCACGACCCCGATATTACAACCTTCCCCCACGTGCCGGGTCACGAGATCGCCGGGGTCGTCGAGGCGACCGGCCCGGATGTCACTCGCTGGCAGGGCGGGGAGCGGGTGACGCTACCTTTTGTGTGCGCCTGCGGGACCTGTCCCCAATGCGTCTCCGGCAACCAGCAAGTCTGTGACCGCCAATCCCAGCCCGGCTTTACCGGGTGGGGGTCGTTTGCCGAATATGTGGCCGTTGATTACGCCGACGTCAATCTGGTGCAACTGCCGGATAGCCTGGATGATGTGACCGCCGCCAGTCTGGGCTGCCGTTTCATCACCGCGTTTCGGGCCATCGTCGATCAGGGCCGGGTCGCCGGGGGGCAGTGGGTGGCCGTCCACGGCTGCGGCGGCGTCGGGTTGTCGGCGATTATGATCGCCACGGCGCTGGGGGCCAACGTCGTGGCCGTTGACATCACCGAGGAGAAGCTGGCCCTGGCCCGCAGTCTGGGCGCGGCGGCCGCCGTCAACGCCACCACCGCCGATGTGGCCGCCGAGGTGGTCGCCTCGACCCACGGCGGGGCGCACGTCTCTATTGACGCCCTGGGTAGCGCCGTGACCTGCGCCAACTCCATTGCCAACCTCCGCAAGCGGGGCAAGCATATCCAAGTTGGGCTGATGGCCGGACCCCACAGCCACCCGCCCCTCCCGATGGGCCAGGTCATCGCCAAGGAGCTTGAAATCCTGGGTAGCCACGGCATGCAAGCCCATCGCTACCCGGCCATCCTGCGGATGATCGACAGCGGCCAACTCCGGCCCGAAAAGCTGGTCGGCAAAACGATCAGCCTGGACGACGTGGCGCTGGAGCTGCCTGATATGAATAATTTTGAGGGGACTGGGGTCACGGTTATCAACCGGTTTTCGTAAAACGTGAAATATCGCATCACCCACAGAACGGAATATGTCTACGAGGAACCGGCCAGTCTGTGTTACAACGAGGCTCGGTTGGTGCCGCGTAGCTTCAGCCACCCCCGCTTCCATCAAACCTGCCTCAGCCGCCGCATCATCATCGAGCCGAGTTACAGCGATTACCGGGAGCGGACGGACTTCTTCGGCAACCACATTCTCTATTTCACCATTCCCCAGCCCCACGACACCATGACCATCACCGGTCTGAGCGAGGTCGTGGTTGAACCGACCGCCGACGAACTGCGGCCGGCAGCCAGTCCGCCGTGGGAGCTGGTCCGCGACCGGCTTAAGAATGAGCTGGCCCCGGCGACGGTCACGGCTCGCCAATTCGTGATGAATTCGCCGCTGGTGACGGTTTTTGCCGATTTGGCTACCTTTGCTGCCCCCTCCTTTACAGCGAGACGGCCTATTTTGGAAGCTGCCCACGATCTGATGCGACGGATTTATACGGAGTTTGCGTTCGTGCCGGGGGTGACGAATATCGCCACGCCGCTGGTCGAGGTATTGCGGAATCGGCAAGGGGTTTGTCAGGATTTTGCCCATCTGATGGTCGGCAGCCTGCGGGCGCAGGGTTTGGCCGCCCGGTACGTCAGCGGCTACATCGAAACGCTGCCGCCGCCGGGCCAGGAGAGGCTGGTCGGGGCGGATGCCTCCCACGCCTGGTGCGCCCTCTACGTCCCGGAGCGGGGCTGGTTCGATTTCGACCCGACCAACAACCTCATCCCCACCGAGCAGCACATTACTCTCGGTTGGGGCCGGGATTTCGCCGATGTCACGCCCCTCAAGGGCGTCTTTTTCAGCCACGGCGAGCATGAGTTGCAGGTTTCGGTCGATGTGGCTCGCGTGGAGAGTGACGTGCTGAAATAAAAAGGCAGCCCCGGATCGGGGATGCCTTTTTATTGTTGATTGCGATCCGGCGGTCAGAGACTCACTTAATCCCCGCTAATCAAACCGCCCAAAACATCGCCGCCGAATCCGGCCGCGCCGCGACTCTCGCCGACGTTGGCGCGACTGGCGGCAATGATGCGCTCGGCCAGCCGGGAGAGGGGCAGGCTTTGCAGATAGACCGTGCCCGGTCCCCGCATGTGGGCCAAGAACAACCCTTCGCCGCCAAAGAGCATATTTTTCACCCCTTTGACCATTTGAATATCGTAATCAACCGTGGGTGAAAAGGCCACCAGACAGCCCGTATCGACGTGAAGCGTTTCTCCGGGGGCCAGATTGCGCTCGATGATGGTTCCCCCAGCGTGAACGAAGGCCAAACCGTTCCCCACGAGCCGCTGCAAAATGAAGCCTTCGCCGCCGAAGAAGCCGGCAGACATCCGTTTGGTAAAGGCGATTTCGATTTCAACGCCGGCGGCGGCGCACAGAAACGAATCTTTCTGGCATAGGAACTCGCCACCCAGAACACCTAAATCGAGGGGAATGATTTTGCCGGGATAGGGGGCGGCAAAACCGACGTGCCCCTTACTGCCCGGCGAGCCGTTGTAGGCAAAGGTGGTAATGAAAAAGCTCTCGCCGGACAAGGCTCGTTTGAAGCCCTTAAACAAACCACCCAGTAGCCCACCGCCGCCACTGCCCATTCCGGTATCCATCTCAATGCCATCCTCCATGTAGGACATCGTCCCCACTTCGGCCCGCACCCCCTCGCCGGGGTCCAGCTCCACTTCGACCAGTTGTAGATCATCTCCGAAGATTTTGTAATCAATTACGTCTGCCAT
>CAZWZZ010000904.1:0-3046 GCA_964638395.1 uncultured Caldilineaceae bacterium | reverse complement strand
GACGGAGGCCACCCCCGCGCCGCGTGGCCCCACCCCGACCGGCGATGATGATTTTTTCCGTAGCAGTGGGGGGCCAGGGGAGGATACAGAATTTTTGCGGGATAGTCTGTCAACGAGATGGGTTTTTCGTGGCCTACACGTCGTTGGGTGCTTGTTGAGAATTTTCGGTCGGGCAAACATCCTTTTCCGCAATCAAAAGGGATGGGAGTTTTTGACTAAATCCCGCTTCGTAATTACAATGTAATTATAAAGTAAGGTGTATTATGACCATCAAAACCCGGATCATTCAAATTGGAAATTCACAGGGTATTCGTATTCCCAAACCCATTCTGGAACAACTTGGCTTTGGAGAAGAAGTCGAGTTGGAAGTCTTGCGTGACCAGTTGGTGGTGCGCTCGGCCCAACAGCCACGGCAACAGTGGGACGCATATTTCCAGGCAATGGCCGAAGTCGGCGACGATCAGTTGTTAGATGATGACCCCCTCATTCTGACCGACTGGGAAGAAAGTGAGTGGGAATGGTAGTCAAGCGATTTGAGGTCTATCTGGTCAATCTTGATCCGACCGTCGGGCGTGAAATCAAGAAAACCCGACCCAGCTTGATTGTCTCACCCGATGAGATGAACCGCCACATTGCCACAGTCATCATTGCCCCGATGACCACAAAGGGCAGAAATTATCCTACGCGGGTATCGTGTCAGTTTCAAGGGAAAAGTGGACAGGTGGTTTTAGATCAACTCAGGACGGTTGATAAGAAACGATTGGTGAGGAAGTTGGGGCGGATAGATAAGAAAACTCAGCAATCTGTGTTATTGACTTTGGCTGAGATGTTTGCCGAGTGAGGGTGTGGAATCAGGCGGCTATGCGATTTATTGGGAAGAGCTAGATGATGGAATAGAAGTTGGCCATATTTTGGCAATGGAACCGTTGGCTTGACGGCAGCCTGAACCCGACCCATTCCCCCCACCCGACCTCGGAGGCAAGCCCCGCCGCTTGAGGGGACGCTGACCACCCACCCCCGCGCCGAGTGGCCCCACCCCGACCGGGCGATGATGATTTTTTTCCGTAGCGGTGGGGGCAGGGGGAGGATACAGTAATTTCTTCAAATATTATATTGACAAGTTTTGTATATCATTATAATATACAAGAACAATGAAGGATATCATTGCCAAGTGTAAAGGCTTTCAATGGGATGAAGGCAATTTGGATAAGAATTGGTATCTTCACCAGGTCACCAATGGCGAATGTGAAGAATTCTTTTTCAATTTACCTCTCATCATTGCCCCAGATGTCAAACACTCCCAAAATGAACAAAGATATTATGGTTTGGGTCGAACAGACCGGGATCGATGGTTGTTCATCGCCTTTACAATCCGCACTGATCTAATTCGGGTCATCTCGGCCCGTGATATGAATCAAAGAGAAGCGAAGAAATATGCCGAACGAGTTAAAAGATATACCGACCTTCAAGAATGAAGATGAAGAACGTGAGTTTTGGGCTAGTCACGATTCGACTGAATATGTTGATTGGGAGCAAGCTGAGGCGGTGATATTGCCTAAGCTGAAACCCTCAACCAAGACAATTTCGTTGCGGTTGCCGGAATTGATGCTGAACGAGTTGCGGATCATTGCGAATAAGCGAGATGTGCCGTATCAATCGTTGATCAAGATGTTTTTGAAGGAACGGATAGACCAGGAGTTGAAGCAATTCACAGAAGTTTCGGCATCGGACTGATATTGGCAAAAATGCAGCAGTTTACCGGCTAAAAGCCGCCCAACAAAAACCCCACCTCAGAGCCAACCCACCCGGCCTGACCCCCCCAACAAACCAATGACCAATGACGACGGACAATTGACAATTGACGATGTGCTAGGCAGCGGATATAATGTGAGCAGACGGCAGCCAACGCGGAGCAGTGGAGCCACCTTCAGCCTGACCCCGCCCCATTCCCCCACACCCGGCCTCGGAGGCGGGCCACGCCGCTTGAGGAGACCGTGCCCACCCACCCCCGCGCCGAGTGGCCCCACCCCGACCGGGCGCTGACGATTTTTCTCCGTAGCGGTGGGGGGCAAGGGGACGATACAGAAATGTTATAAACAGATACGGAGATCACGATGAGCCAAAAATTAATAGGCCGGTATATTGTCACAGACCCCAATATTTGCCACGGTAAGCCCACGTTTCGAGGGACCCGGATTATGGTTTCTCAAGTGTTAGAACAAGTTGCCAGGGGTATGGTCTGGGAAGCAATTATTGAGGAGTGGCGAGGTAGTATTACCAAAGAGGCGATTGCCGAAGCGGTCAGCCTGGCCAGTCAGGCATTTCTTGAGCACGCAGATGAGTATGTGTTAGAACCGGCTGCATGATTGTCCTGGATGAGAATTTCCCGGAGAGCCAGCGGCAGCTCTTGCGGAGTTGGCGTATCCGACCGCAACAGATTGGGTATGAGACCGGTCGGAAAGGGATGCAGGATGAGGAAATCATTCCCTTTTTGCATCAGCTTCGGCGGCCAACGTTTTTTACGCTCGACGACGATTTTGACAGACGGGAGTTATGTCACGCTGGGTATTGTCTGGTTTTCATTAATGCTGGTCAATATGAAGCCGCTTCATTTGTCCGGCGTGTCCTTCGACATACGCAATTTTATACCCAGGCCAAGCGTATGGGAACCGTGATGCGCGTTTCACCTATGGGTATTACTGTGTGGTATCTCCACGCCGAGGAAGAACTATTCGTAGAATGGGTAGATTGAGGGAGCAGGCCACCTTCAGCCTGACCCCGCCCCATTCCCCCACACCCGGCCTCGGAGGCAGGCCACGCCGCTTGAGGAGACCGTGCCCACCCACCCCCGCGCCGAGTGGCCCCACCCCGACCGGGCGATGACGATTTTTTCTGTATCGGTGAGGGAGCAAGGGGAGGATACAGAGATTTTGCGGGATGGTCTGTCAACGAGATGGGTTTTTCGCGGGCTGTATGAGTTGTCGTTTGGTAGGGGTTGTTTTTTTCATAAGCCTTAGTATAATCACCCCCATATACATTACCCCAA
>CAZWZZ010000903.1:0-3049 GCA_964638395.1 uncultured Caldilineaceae bacterium | reverse complement strand
ATCGAGACTGCCGCCTGGCGCGTCCCGGCTGCGGTCTGCTGGGTCACTTCGGCGATGTCGTTCATCGAATGGGCCACTGCCTCCGAGCCACGGGCTTGCTGTTTGGAGGCCATCGAGATAGACTGAATCAGATCAGCCAGCTCTGTGGAGACGTTCTGGATCTCGCCCAGGGTTTGACCGGCCTGGTCAGCCAGGGTCGAGCCTTCCACAACCTCCCGTTGGCTATCTTCCATCGCGGCCACGGTTTCGTTGGTTTCACTTTGGATGGTCTTAACGATGCTGGCAATCTGCCGCGTCGCTTCCGTCGCCCGATCCGCCAGACTTTCAACTTCCTCGGCGACGACGGCGAACCCTTGACCGGCTTCCCCGGCCATTGCCGCCTGGATCGAAGCGTTGAGGGCCAGAATACTGGTCCGGTCGGCGATGTCACCGATCAACTGGACGATGTCGCCAATCTCTTTGGAGCTTTCACCGAGGCGGGCAATCCGCTTCGATGTCTCTTCCACCTGACCCCGAATACGGTGCATACTCTGGATCGTGTCTTGCACCACCTGAGCGCCCTGCTGCGCGTTGTTCAGCGCGAATTGGGCCACCTCAGCGGAGCGGACGGCGTTTTCAGACACCTGCTGGATCGAAACACTCATCTCATCAACCGCCGCCGAGGTGTCGATAATCTGCGAGGCCTGGGACTCACTCCCTTGCGAGAGGTGTTGGGCCGTGGCCTGAATTTCGTTTGCCGAGAAGCTCACCTGCACAGTCGCCTCCTGCACGTTGCGGATAATATCCCGCAACTGACCGATCATAAAGTTGAAGGAGTCGGCGATAGCCCCGGTCATATCCTCGGTCACTTCCGCCTCGGTCGTCAGGTCCCCATCGGCCACCCCGGAGATTTCCGAGAGCAGCTTCATGATCGCCTCTTGAATTTGATCCCGCTCATCCTGCGTCTGCACCAGAGCCAGAATGGTATCGAGCATCGTATTTAGCGAGCTGGCCATCTCCCCCAACTCATCCTGGGTAGTGACCTCAGTCCGAGCGCCAAAGTTACCGATCCCGATCTCGCCAAAGAGGTCGGTGATGTGGTGGATCTGCCGCACCAGCGTACCGGAGATGAGAAACGCCCCGGCCACGACCAGGACGGTCGCAATGACCACCAGACCGCCGATAATCCAGGCCATGTTGACCACCGGCGTCTGAACTTCTGCCTGGTCGATTTCAGCCATCATCCCCCAGACCACCCCATCGGGGTCGGCTGCGGACGGCTCCTCGATGACCACCGGTGCCCAGGAACTCAACACCTCGACACCGCGATAATCTTCGATAACTTCCGTGCCTGACTCGCCGGCCAGGGCGCTGCGGGCGGCGACGGTATCGACCCGGAACTCCTCATTCAACACGGTCGAATCGACGCCTAATTCATCCAAAAAGCGGGAGTCACTACGCCACAGGAGATCCTGCCCGACCAGGTAGGTTTCCCCCGTCTCGCCCAGACCGGTGTTTTCCTGCATAATGGTATCGATCGCTTCCAGGCTCAACTCCAGGGCCACGATGTAGACCAGGTCCCCCTGACTGTTGAGGATGGGCTGGCCCAAGAAAAGCGCCGGAACGTTTCCGGCCGGGGCAAAGCGGGCGAAGTCGGAGACCACGACATCTTTGGTTGCGATCACCTCGGTTACCATCTGCCCCAGGTTGGTGTCCTGGTAGGGGCCGGTCACCAGGTTGGTCCGGTAGTCAGCCTCCTGAGAGGTGGTGTAGAAGGCGTAGCCTTCGGCGTTGAACATGTAGAAGTCACCAAATTCGTTGTCCACCACAAAGTCGGCAAAGATGTCCGTCTCCCGCCCCTCCAGCCGGATGGTTAGAGCTTCTTCGGCGTCGATCTTGGAGACGACACCCCAGCTCAGGTTGCCGATGTCCACCGTCTCGTAAGCGACCAGCACCGGGTTCTGGGCGCTGTCGATGAAGGTTCCCCGACCGCTCTCGCCTCGGGTCAACCGGTCCAGGTATTCCAGATTGAGGTCGGTGGCGTCAAAGCCCGGAATGAAGGCCCCATCGCCCAGGGTTAACAGTTCACTCCGCAAGATAATACGGCCTTCTTCCGGTCGGCGGGCGGAGAAGTAGGTTTCCCCGGTCACGCCCTGCCCCGCTCGTTCGTGGACAATGGCGTTGATCGACTCAAAGGGGGCCTGGTAGACCAGGATACCGACCGGCCGGTTGCCGTTGTAGATTGTGCTGCCGATAAACATATCAAATCTTCCCTCGAAGGAGTCGGCATCGACCACTTCGGTGTGACGCTCAGGCGCGTCCCGGAGCAACTGGTACAACTGGGCCAGGTTGCTATCCTGGAACGGCCCGGAGGTCAGATTCGTCCCAAAACTCTCCCCTTTACCGGTCGTGTACACCACGTTCCCATCCAGGTCGATCAGGACAAACTGTTCGAACTCGTGAATATCGAGCAGGTTACTAAAGAAGCCGTGTAGCTCCTCGTGGGCCGCGCTGTAGTCGCTGTCATCCCGGGCATCCCCCAGCTCCGGCCGGCCCTGATAGAGGGATTGCACCCGCCGGGCGCCGAGGTCGTCAAAGCCATCTACGAGCGCTTCCGTCCCGGCGGCGATAAACGGATCAGCCGTCGTGTCCACAACATCCTCTTCCCAGGCAGTGATCAACTCTCTAAGCTGACCCACCTTTAACTGGTTGATGACGTCAAGCTCAGCCAACGATTCCTGTTGCAAGGTATTGACCATCTGAGCGACGGTACTCAAGTCGACCTGCCGCTTGCCCATAAATCTGGTAATGGAGTCGGTCTTGATCGTTCGCACCGCTTCCAGCTCCTCAAAAGCCTTCTCATTCAGGGCGTCCGAGGCCGTGTTGAAGGCCACGATCCCGGCAATGATGAGAGGGATCAGGGCCAGGGCCAGGAAAGCGGTCAGCAGCTTGTTCCGAATACTGACGGCGATGAATTGGAACAGCTTCCATTCACCTGGCCGACTAAAAAAGCCAAATATTTTTTTCATCGTTTACTACTCCTTGTGTAATACAATCCTAGTTCCTAAGG
>CAZWZZ010000902.1:0-3052 GCA_964638395.1 uncultured Caldilineaceae bacterium | reverse complement strand
GTTTGAATGATAGGATCAAAATCCTTTAATTCTAGCGATCCTGCTCTCGTGACAAGTAAAAATGTTCAATGATTAGATATAAAGTCTATTGGGGGGGGATGCATACCTTCACTCAAAACTATGTGCCGCTACCCGATGACATTCGGTTAGCTTACCTCGATGGCGGGCAGGGAGCGTTGCTGTTGCTGATGCACGGTTTTACCGGCACGGCCCGCGGCCATTTCGGCACCCTGTGGTCCCGCCTGTCTGCCACCTACCGTTGCATTGCCCCCGACCTGCGGGGTTACGGGGCCAGCCGCCCCCCGCCCCGCGATTTTCCGCCCGATTTCTACCGTCGGGATGCGGAGGATATGGCTGCTTTGATCGAGGCCCTGGCCGTCGGGCCGGTCGTGGTTCTCGGCTTTAGCGATGGGGCCGAGAGCGCCCTCCTGCTGGCCGCCCGCCGGCCCGATTTGGTGCGGGGCGTTGTGGCCTGGGGCGTCTCCGGCGTCATCTCCCCGGAGATGCTGGCTTCGGTCGAGGAGTGGCTGCCGGTCGAAGCGTGGGGTCAGGAACGGGCCGCCTGGCGAGCCAAAATTATCGCCCGCCACGGCGTAGCGCAATTCAAGCCGCTGATCGAAGGCTGGGTCACTGCCGCCCGGGCCATCGTCGCCGCCGGGGGGAACATCTGCTACGAAGAAGCCGCTGCCATTCGCTGTCCCGTACTGCTCATCAACGGCCAGCAGGAAATCGGCAACACCCCCCGCGACGTCCGCCGTCTGGCCCGGCGTATCCCCACCTGCCGCCTGGAATTTATCCCCGCCGCCGGTCACGCCGTCCACGAAGTCCAGCCGGCACGGTTTTTGGCGATGGTGGAGTCGTTTCTCACTGATGAAATTAATGCTGTCGCCCGGAGTGGGTAATGCTGCTACCCCCGTGTCGAGGAACCGGAAAAGACAGAGGAGAGCGTGCCGAGGCAGAGGAGGCCGATGAGGCGGATGAAACCGCAGGAGCGCATCAGCCGGGAAGAGCTTTGTTGTTGACCCTACTGTGGGCGCAATTGTGTCTTAGGAATGAGAATTAAATAACTTACCCGTTTTCCTTGCTCCCCTAAAACGTGAAACGTAAAACGTAATGACTTACTCAGAAAACCCTTACGTTTTACGCATTACGTTTTATCACGAACATTGAACTGGGTAATTTATTTCAGTGCCGTTCCTTAACGTGCGAAATTTGGAACGTCTCTCAAGGAGGGATGTATGACGACCAATGAACGCCAGCGTCAACTGGACGACGTGGCAGCGGCGGTGACCGAATTGACAGAGTCCCCGCTGTATGAATACCGGGTCGAGAATGAGTACCGGCCCGTGATCGGTGAGGGGAATATCGAAGCCACCATTATGTTTGTCGGCGAAGCGCCGGGGAAAAAAGAAGCCGAACAGGGCCGACCTTTCGTCGGGGCCGCCGGTAAGCTGTTGAGCGAGCTGCTGGAGTCGATTGACCTGAGCCGGGAGGCGGTCTACATTACCAACATCGTCAAAGATCGTCCCCCCAAAAACCGGGATCCGCGCCAGGGAGAAATCGACCTGTACGCCCCCTTCTTGCTCCAACAGATCGAAATCATCCAACCCCGGGTCATTGCCCCGCTGGGCCGCTTTTCGATGGAGTTCATTCTGGATCGATTTGGGCTGTATGCGGGACAGAAGATCAGCCAGGTTCACGGCACGCTCATCGAGGCCGAGGCGGCGTATGGCCCGCTGGCCATTGTGCCGCTTTATCACCCGGCAGCCAGCTTTTACAATCGCAGTTTGAAAGAGGCTCTCCTGGCGGACATTCAAATGCTCAAGCGCTTTGAGGGATGATGACCAACCATACATTCAATCATACATTCAGCTATATATTGCCGACCAACCCGATGCCCCCCGTCATCACCAAAACGGGAGAACAGTACCAGACCCCCCTTTTTCTGCCCGTGTTTGAATACAACAACGACTTCATCACCATCGAGCGGCTCAAGGGGGAGTTCCCCATTCGGGGCCTGATTACCAACGGCTACCTGCTCTATAAAAAGCGCGAGCTAAAGCCCATCGTCCTCGAAAAGAAGATCAAGAGCTTTCTCAACTTTGACGGCCTGGTGATGACCGACTCCGGAGCTTTCCAGCAATTCTCCGGGCCGCTCTACCTGTCCAACAAAAAGATTATCGCTTTCCAGCAAGAGATTGGAGCGGATGTCATCTCGCCGCTGGATTTGATTACCACGCCGGGGGATAACCGGACCACAGCCACCAAGAAGCTCAAGGCCACGCTGAAACGTATCAAAGCGGGACTGCCGCTGGCCACCGAGTCGGTGTTGGCCGGGGTGCAGCAGGGCGGACGTTTCCTCGATCTGCGGGGGGAGGCTCTGGAACGGCTGGTGGAGATGGGCGTCGCGTATATCGCCCTGGGGAGCCTGGTTCCTTTTTTTACCAAAAATCATCATATCGAGTTCATCTGCCGCGTCCTCCAACAGGCCCAACAGATCGTGCCGCCCGATATTCCGCTGCACCTCTACGGGGCGGGCGATCCCCTGGAGCTACCCTTTTATATGGCCCTCGGCTGCCACATCTTCGACTCCTCCTCCTTCATTCACTACGCCCGCGACGGCTGGCTGATGACCCCCTACGGGGCCATCAAAAACCCCACGCCCCTCGCCGGCGGCGATTACACGCCCAACTCCCCCTACTACCGGCAACACGGCGAGGCCATCTGGCAGGATGTCCGGCTCCTGGCCGCCCACAATCTGTGGGTCATCCTGACCGTGTTGGACGAAGCCAGGCAGCGTATCGCCGATGGTTCGATGGGCGACTATCTGGCCCACGTCATCGAGGTTCACCACCGCTGGTTCCCGGAGAGCCGGTTGGGGGCATCCTGGGCGGCGGTGAGTGAGTGAGGATCACTTATGAACCATTGGCAAAAATTTGAGAATATGCTACACTAGCCCCACGCTTACCAACTTAAAATATTCAAACCTAACACAAACCTCTGCCTCGGCAGAGGTTGCTTTATTTCGGAAATAATGGGATGCCGATTAGTA
>CAZWZZ010000901.1:0-3053 GCA_964638395.1 uncultured Caldilineaceae bacterium | reverse complement strand
ATCGTTAACTAGACATAAAATTAGTTAACTTGACCATAATCACGCGAATGGCAAGAAAAGTGTTAAAACAACGATATTTTATTATCGTCTTCTTCTTGATTTTACTCTTTGTTCCATCAATAAGTCAAGCTCAACAAACGCAAAACTTCAATGAGTGGGTGGGGGTTGACTTTCCAACTTCAAATAATTTTGTGAATTCGGCGAAGGATTATTTTGTTTATATGGTTGCTACAGACAAACCGAATTTAGCCGGAACGGTAAAGGCTGTTAATTACTTCGGGATGCGAGCTGGCAATAATACACCAACCCTCAATGCTTTTATGCATGCCGGTTTATATGTGAGTTTCGAAGGTTATCGTTGGTTTGCCGCAGCTTCCCCCTCTGCCTCTAACGCTCCAATTGTAGAATGTTTGCGTGGCACTCGAATGTGGTTTAACAGTGCTGGAAGACATACGGGTTGTTTAAGCAGCTACGGGGATCTGGGACTAAACCAAAATGTCTGGGTTCGTGTTCAAATAGTTACTTATGATCAGGGATTTTGGATTGTTCGACTCCAAAATCCTGGAACGGGAGCCAAAGTCGACGTAGCTAAGATATACAATCCAAACACAACATTGACCGACACAGATATCATAGGTGAAGAAAGTTGGAGCGGAGTAGACCCGACACAGAATCCCTGGGAAAAAGTCAAATTTTATGATTTAGATTTCAAATACCGCTCAGATAAATTCTGGAACCATATGCCCTCGAATATAGGCGGCGACTATGGCTCGACCTTTATTTGGGAACAGAGCAACTCCGGGGCCGACCCCTGTCCCGCTCATTATGGGGTGACCCGTAATGTTCAAAACAACCCTTATCTTTGGTTTGTGGGAACCGGGGGTTCAACCTGTAGTGGCCTTCTTTATACGGGCGGAGGGCCAGCCACGTCGGTTACGAGCATCACGGGTGAAACTACCGGCAAGTTTATGTCTTCCGAAAACGGACAAAACTGTATCAGAACCAATCGGAACTGGGCTGGCCAATGGGAAGAGTGGCATATCGATGATTTGGGAAGCAGTTTTATGGGGTATCGCGGCAACAATGGCAAGTATATGAACCGCAGAACGAACAATGATTTGTGGGAAGATGCCTCCAATACGAGCAGTGATAATGCCAAGTTCAAGTTTGAGCAGATCACTGCCTATACCTTCCGCCTACGCAACAAGGCTAACAACCTTTATGTTAGCCACAACGGTGGAACAACCTGCACCCGGGCGAATATTACAAGCCCCGGCACGGGGGAGATATTCCGATATGTAGCTTACTGAGACAATCACAGGAACTGACTGTTATGAAAAACGGGTGTGGCCGAGGGCCACACCCGTTTTTTACTTTGCCAATTCTCAGCCCTCCCCATTTTCCCATTCCCTCTATCCGCCCTATAATGCCCCGCAAAAACCCAAGGAGGTCTTTTGTGTCCAACCCACCTCTTATCCTGGTCACCAACGACGACGGCATCCAGTCCCCCGGCCTGCACGCCGTCGCAGCGGCGGTGGCCGATTTGGGGGAGTTGCTGGTAATGGCCCCCAGCCGCCAACAGACCGGCGCGGGCCGCAGCTACCCGGTCTTGGCCGACCCGACGCTCCAGCCCACAACAATTCCCCTGGGCGAGGCTCGCTATCCGGCCTACTTCGTCCGGCAATTGTCAATCTAATTTCGGTTGATTCTGAACCCTGCCCAATTTTAACAATCAAATTTTGACTTTCTGTATTTTTTCTATAAAATAGAATAAATAGGAGTTATGAGTATGCTACCTTTAACCCGAACCGAAGAGATTGTTCTCCTGGCTGTCTACCATCTTGATGATGACGCCTACGGCATCACCATCCGTCGCTACATCGAGCAAACGGTTGGTAAATCATTTTCGGTGGGCGCGATTTACGTGCCGCTAGAGCGGTTGGCCGAAAAGGGCCTGTTGACGAGCTACAGCGGCGATCCCACCCCGGAGCGGGGCGGGCGCAGCAAGCGTTTCTACAAAATCACGGCGGCGGGGAGAGAAGCATTGCAAGAGACAAAACGCTTACACGAGGCATTTTGGGCCGGGGTTAACCTGAATGCCTCCGAACCGGGGGTGGCCTAGAATGAAGCGATCCCATCCCCCCCGCCTCGGCGAGAAAATCGTGGGCCTGTTGTTGAGCGAGGCCGACAGAGAGGCTCTGTTGGGCGATTTTGCCGAGACGTATGAGCGGTTAGCTCAAGAACTGGGTGTACCCCGCGCCCGGCGTTGGTATTGGCGCGAGTTGCTGAAATCAACCCCGGCGCTGTTATTTCTATCTAAATCCCATCTAAAAAGGAGTTTGGCAATGGAAGCAAAGTTAGAAAACAGACTGTTCTCGCAATACCACCAACGCTGGGCCGTCGTCGGCATGATCCTGTGTCTACCGGCCTTTCTTTTGGTAACCAGCGGCCTTTTGCAGAGTGGCTTGGGCATCACCGCCGATAGCATCCTCAATTTTGAGTGGCCCATCTTCTATCCGGCGGTCATCAGCGGGGGGTTGCTGGTCGGGCTGCTGGTCAACATCCTGGCCGTTACCCACCTCAAGCTACAGTGGCAGGCCGATGGCCTGGTCAGTACCCTCAAAGTCAAACGCCATTTGCCCAGTCTGGGGCTGGTGGCGCTTGTGGTCGGCCTGGGCAGCATCATTTTTGTCTACCTATTGGCCGAAAATCTCCAAATCTTTCAGATGATCGGAGGTTAGGCGATAAAGAGATTGGGAGATCAAGCCTCATCTCCTCATCTCCCAATCTTTAATCTCCAAACAGACACCAAACTTAGCCAAGACCGGTATCGAGCCGGAAGCCATAGCCGCGCACGGTGACGATAAACTCATACGCCGGGTCGATCTCGGCCAGCCGTTGGCGTAGACGGCGCACGAGGGCGTCGATGGCATCATCCGTCACCCCCTCGGCGGCCTCGCCGGGCCAGGCGGCCTCGATGACCTCGGCCCGGCTGTAAACTTTGCCCGGCTGGTCGGCCAGGGCTTCGAGCAGTTGATACTGCTGCGTGCTGA
>CAZWZZ010000900.1:0-3053 GCA_964638395.1 uncultured Caldilineaceae bacterium | reverse complement strand
TTCAGCGGCCACGGCTTCATGCACGGCCCCATCTGCGGCCTGCTCATGGCCGAAGAGTTGCTCGATGGCCGCGCCCACACGGTCAACATTGACGACCTGCGCTACGAGCGATTCGAGCAGGCAGGGTCGGATGTGGCGGAGTTCAATGTGATTTGAGACTAAAGTGTCGATCTGAGACGGGGGGATGGATTGTCTTATGTCCCAAACAAAACTCAAAAACCAAAGACCTCGGCTGACAGGGTATCTGCTCATTCCCCACGAATTACTGCACCTCTCTGGCTATCGACTGGTTGGGAAGCGATGCCGCTACCGGTGGGGAGAGGCTTATGTAACGCCGCTAGACACAATGGCTCGCTGGCAGAATCTTGTGGGAACATTGTTTCCCTTTACCATATTTGCCCTGGTCTTTTTAACAAGCGGCATCCTTTCGAGCCTGGCGTATGGAAATGCTTTGCAGCATGGTGAGTATGGATGGTTCATTGTGTGGACAGGCTTGGCCTTTACCGCCGGACTCTACGCCGGAACAGCCATCGGTGATTTACGCAGCGCTTATTTGATGATCGCTGATAAGCCCTGGTATAGCTGGACGCCCTTTGACATTTTCTATTGGCCTCTTGTCGATTGGGAGGAGGTTCGTAAAAAAGTAGTCACCGGAGAGATAGATGCTCAACAGGATTAAGTTACAGAGGACCAGAAGGGGATCGACCCGGTTTGATCCAAATAGCGATACTTTGGGCGATACCAGCCGTTGGGTTGTGTCTGGCCTTAATTTGGTGGTTAGCCCGCTTAGTTGGCGTCTTCAATTGGTAAGGGTTTCTATTTTCTGTCGACTCGACGGGCTCTCAACTGTTCCCAGGCGTTACGAATTTTACCGATCATCAAATTATCGAAGCCGAGATGATTTTTGATGACAAAAGGGCAAATATTACCCATTTGGGTGATGCTCACATCTCCATGTTAAGGTACAATACACCCCTCTTAAAGCGAATATTTTCCGTGCGTTCATAACAAATTAAAAGGGCTAACAAACCCTTTTGTTTACTATTTGTTTACTAAAGGAGGTTTAATCAGGGTGGAAGCGGGGGAAAATTCAACCTCTCGTCCCTGAGGAGGCTATCAAGGTTCCTCCGGGGTGAGAGGTTTTTTTTGTATTTCACACCTGATCGAACGAACCGGGGAAAAAGTTACCTATTATCTTGAGGAGGGTAATATGTTTCAAGAACAACGAAATACTCACGGGGCCAACAACCCCCTTGATCTCCCAAAGAGGGGCGATAGTCGTAACGACCTCGCCTGGGACGGGTCAAGGGGGTCTTTGTTTGCTCCGGCAAACAGGCCCAACCAATCACTTTACCGGCCGGAATTTGAGCGGGATGCCTGCGGCGTCGGCTTCATCGCCCGCACGACGGGCCAACCGGGCCACGATATTGTGGAAATGGCCCTCGAGTCCGTCGGCTGTATGAAACATCGGGCCGGAATCGACGCCGACGGCTTTTCCGGGGATGGGGCCGGTATTTTGACCCAGATTCCCCACCGGCTCCTGGCCAACGACATCGCTGATCTGCCTCCGGCGGGGGATTACGCCGTGGGCATCCTATTCCTGTCCGACGCGGGTGAGGCAGACGCCGCGTTTGTCGAAAAGAGGCTCAACGAAATGGTGGCCGATCACGACCCGACGGTGAAAATTCAGTGGCGGGAGATGCCGCTCGACCTCGACTCGCTGGGCCAGACGGCTCGGCTGCGCTGCCCCGACATCCGCCAATTCATCCTGCCCCGCCCGGCCTCGATTGAAGCGGGCAAACCGTTCGAGCGGTTTCTCTTCACCCTCCGCAAGCGGTTGAAATTCAGCGCCCGCGAGGCCGGTCTCGACGGGTTGTACATCGTCTCGATGTCCTCGAAAACCATTGTTTACAAGGGCTTGATGCTCTCCCCCACCCTGGCCGACTTTTACCTGGATTTAGCCAACCCCGATTATGAAACCGCCTTCGCCGTGGTCCATACCCGCTACAGCACCAACACCACCTCCACCTGGGCCCGGGCGCAACCCTTCCGCCAGGTGGCCCACAACGGGGAGATCAACACCCTGCAAGGCAACGTCAACTGGATGCGTGCCCGCGAGTCGAACCTGACCTCATCCCTTTGGCCCAACGGCCTGGATGAACTGCGTCCGATTATCGACCCGACCGGCAGCGACTCCGGGATGTTGGACAACGTCCTGGAGCTGCTGGTCCACAGCGGTCGGGACATTCACCACGCGATGGCTATGCTGGCCCCCGAAGCCTGGGAAAATTTGAGCGACATCCACGCCGACCGGCGGGATTTCTACCGGTATCACGCCGCACTGATGGAGCCGTGGGACGGCCCGGCGGGTGTCGTCTTCACCGACGGCTATCAGGTTGGGGCCACGCTGGACCGGAACGGCCTGCGCCCCATGCGTTATCTGACGACCAATACCAACCTGGTCATCGCCAATTCCGAAGCCGGGGCGGTGACGGTTGATGAAGGGATCATCACCACCAAAGGCAAACTCGGCCCCGGCCAGATGATTGTGGTCGATCTGGAGCGGCAGGCTTTCCTGACCAATGCTCAGGTCAAGCGGGAATTGGCCAGCCGGCCTCAATATCAAACGTGGGTCAAGGGCTTCAAACCGCTCTACACCGAAAGCCGGCCGGCCTACTTCTCCCTCCAAAGAAACGACGATCCCAAACAGTTGCAGCCCAAGGTGGATACCAGTTCCCAATGGTTGACCCGCTCGCAGGTCTCCTTTGGCTACACCAATGAAGAGTTAACCGTAATTATGCGCCCGATGGCCAATGCCGGGAAGGAACCGACCGGCTCGATGGGGGATGACACGCCGCTGGCCGTGCTGTCGCCCCAGCCGCGTCCGCTGTTCCACTTCTTCAAGCAGCGTTTTGCTCAGGTGACCAATCCGCCGATTGATCCCTTGCGGGAGACCTTTGTGATGTCCCTGACGATCCGGCTCGGTGCCCGGCCCAACCTGCTCGAAGAGTCGGCCAAACACGCCAACCTGATCGAGCTGGCCAGCCCCGTCC
>CAZWZZ010000899.1:1950-3053 GCA_964638395.1 uncultured Caldilineaceae bacterium | reverse complement strand
ACGTGATCCGTGATGATTTTATGGGGCAAGCCTCACGAATCACGGATCACGAATCAGATGGGCTAAAATTCTGGGAGAATTTAAAGTTTGGAACTCCCTTACGTTTCACGTTTCACGTTTTACGGGGTGACGTTGCTCAACCTGGCCGGTAAAAAAGTGTCAACTTATTCTGAACCATCCCAAAAATAATCTTGTAAATCCTGTCAAACAACACCAACGGAGCTAAAATCTATGTCCCACAAAGTCATCAGCGGCAAAAAAGTCGCTGAACCGATCCTGAGCCAGGTCAAGGCCAGAGTTGAAAATCTGAAAGAGATCGGCTGGCAACCCCGGCTGGCCTCCATCGAAATCGGCGAGAACCCGGCGGTGTCGCTGTACGTCCGCAACCAACGGCGCGTTTCGGAAAAAGTCGGCATCCAGTTCGAGCATCGCCAATACTCGGCCCACATCACCCAGCAGGAAATCTTGGCCATCATCCACGCCCTCAATGTCGATCCCCGCATCACCGGTATCATCCTCCAACGGCCCGTGCCGTCCCACCTCAGCCTGAAACAAATCCAGATGTCGATCCACCCGACCAAGGATGTCGAAGGCATGCACCCCTCCAACATCGGCAAAGTCGTCTACGGCGATTTTATCCTGGGACCGTGTACCTCGCTGGCCTCGGTCGAGTTGTTGCGCTCGACGGGGCTGACCTTGCAGGGGTTGAACGTGGTCATCGTCGGCCACTCCGAAATCGTGGGCAAACCGGTGGCCCTGCATCTGTTGGAGGAGCTGGCCACGATCACCATCTGTCACCACGGCACGCGCAACCTGGCCTACCACACCCGCCAGGCCGAGGCCGTGTTTGTGGCCGTCGGCAAACCGGGCCTGATTACCGGCGATATGCTCAAGCCGGGCGGCGTGGTCATCGACATCGGCATCAACCAGATCGAGGTCGAGGAAAATGGTGAAACCCATCACAAAACGGTCGGGGATGTCGATTTCGACAGCGCCCACGAAGTGGCCGGCTGGATCACCCCGGTTCCGGGCGGCGTCGGCCCGGTCACGCTGGCCGTGCTGATGCGTAACACCGTCGCCGCCGTCGAGGAGGTGCGGCGGCG
>CAZWZZ010000899.1:0-1850 GCA_964638395.1 uncultured Caldilineaceae bacterium | reverse complement strand
CGCTGGCCGTGCTGATGCGTAACACCGTCGCCGCCGTCGAGGAGGTGCGGCGGCGTTACGAAACGGAGATGTTGAGCGAGTCGGCCCTGTCGCTGTAGGGGGCAGCTTCACGGCAACGATACAGACCCCACCGGCACAGCCTGGTTGCTGTAATTGAAACCGTCCGGCCCGATGGCCCGCAGCCGTTGGCCGGGGTCGGTGTACAGCCCGGCGATGACCCGATACTCGCCGGGAGGCAGGCCGGGCGGCAGGCCAATGGTGTGAAGATCGACTTGCACCGCCCCGACCGGCCAGGTGGTGACCGGGGCCGCTCCATTCTGGGGGACGCTGTCGTGGCCGGCCACCTGCTGGCCGTTGCTGTTCAAAATCTGGGTGAAAACGATCAAATTTTGGGTCGGTTCGACGGTCGCTCGCCAGTAGAGGGTCACTTCGACCTGCCCGGCTGATTTCTCCAGCCGGTGGGCCAGCAACTCGATACTGTTGCCCAGCCGGGCCGGGGGCAGACAGACCGGGGCGCTGCTGTTGCCGGAGAAATCATAAAACGTGGCCCGGCCCAGCCCCTCGAAGAGAAAGCTATCCAACGGACGGCCCCGACGAGTGGCGGCTGCCTGGAGGTTCTGGGCCTGGGGACCGCTGGGCAAGACCCAGCCCCGCCCGGCCTGGGGCAGCAGTTGGGCCGAGGTTGGGAAATCACTCTCCGGGGGCGCGCCGGCGGTCAGGGTCAGCTCGAAATCGTCGCTGAGATGGGGGTAGAGGTGGCGATAGGTGGCCTGGTCGCTCAAGAAGAAGCGGCGGGTCTCCGGGGTCAACTCACAGTTGGTCAGCGTCGCCGGGTTTTGGGCCAGGGCCTCCATAAAGCCGGTCAGCGTACCCACGGGGGTTCCGGTCACACTGTCCACACTGTAGGCCCGGATCATCAGCGGCGTCAGAATGAGCAGGGCCAGGGCCGAAAAGCCGCCGAGGGCCAGGGGCGCTCGCTGTTGCAGCCGGGCCACCGGCAGCGGCCAGGCGATGGTCGTCGGCCACAGAGTCAGGGCAAACTCGGCGGCGATGATGATCGTCAGGATGAAGCGGACGGTGACCGTAAAAATCAGCAGCCAGCGAGCCTCCGGCAGCAGCACGAAATAGATGGGCTGCTCCAGGACGTTCAGGCCGGTCAAGATCAGGGCGTAGGTCAGGCCCCGGACGTTGGGCATCAGCAGGATGATGAAGGGCAGCAGGTAGACCAGAAATTGGGGGCTATACCCTTTGGAGTAGAGCATAAAAAAGGCCACGGTCAACCCGGCCAGGGCGATGAGGGGCCGGGGGCGGCGGTAGTCGATGGGCCGGAGCAGCAGAAAGAGATACAGCCCGGCCAGCAGAGCGATCACCCCCCAGCGCAGGCCGATGATCCAGGCCGGGATGGCGGCGGTGTTGACGGCGAAGGCGGTTTCGTCAGGATTGAGACGGTTGCCTGCGACGAAGCCAAAGCCGTAATACCCCTCCAACACAGCCCAGACCGTTTCCCAGGCCGAGCGATCCAGCATCGACCGGGCCGAGGCGGCCACCCATTGCGGCCCGGTGATGAGGAAGGGCAGCAGTAAAATGATAACCGTCAAGCCGAACGCGACGCCATACAGCCCCATCTCGATTCCGGCCTCCCTCGGTTTCTCCTTGTACTCGTCCCACAGCCGCCGCAAGGCCACCGGCAGTATCAGCACCGGGATGATTTTGACCAGAACGCCCACCCCGACGGCGATGGCCGAGGGGAAGCGTTGATCCCGCAGCAGGAGTTCCAGGCTGAGGAGGATGCAAAAGAGGGCCACGCCATCGAAAAAGCCGAGCATCGCGTAGACCGGCGGAAACAGTCC
>CAZWZZ010000898.1:0-3060 GCA_964638395.1 uncultured Caldilineaceae bacterium | reverse complement strand
AGAAAATACCCCCGGCGGCTCAGGCCGCGGCGGGGGTGGGCGGCTCAAGGGTGGTAGCGTACATCCACATAAACTCCAACACGCTTCCTTTTACTTTTTGGGCCGGTATTCAGACCAATCTAAACGCGGCCCATCAAATAATAAGGGAACAAGGTTCAAAATGTCACGGCCAATGACGCCCATATTCTGGTCAATTAACAAATATTTGCCCCGAAATATACCCCGACCGAATAAAAGTTTTAGTTGGGCCGCAAACGCAAAACTGGCGCTCCCATCAAAACCAATCAACTCATACTGCACATCTGAGATAACGGTTAGCCCCAATTCATTGACCGCCGCTTGAGGCACTAACGTTACATCAGCGCCCGTGTCCAACTGCATTGGCACATTCGACCAATCTACCCCTGTTGTCTCATTACGCAAGGTGACGTAGGCCACAGGCGCAGGTGGGTCAAAATCTGTGGAATTATAGGCGGTCATTCCTCGGTCTCCCAAATTACTTCTTTCTTGAAATCTGCGACTTGCTCACGATGAGCTAAACGAGGGCTAGAAATCCGTATGGTTTTTTGGAGAACTTCGACTTTCTCAATTTCTTCTTGGGCTTCATTCGTTCGCAGGAAAGTCACGAACTTGGCTAATAATTTCAAGCTATCCGCAGGCAGAACATCTAAAGCGGAGATAATTTCCGCCTTTAAGTTTTTTGTATCTTGCACCATTTTATGTTTCCTCCTGGTCAAGGCTTATGGGCTTTGATGGCCTCGATGAGAAGCCATTGATCTGGATAATGCTCGCGGATTTCTTGCCACTGCATTGCTTCACCCCCTGGACAACATCATTCATCAAATCTTATCCCTATTTTACCACAACCCTTGTCTGTCGTCAGATAAGTATGACGCCGGGCGGCAATGTTTAAACGGTCCCACCCCCGGCGGCTCAGGCAGCGGCGGGGGTGGGCCGCTCTGGGACGCTGGAGCGTCCCGGCTACATTCCGACGGGGACCGCCGGAACGAGGAAAGTTCTAGAAAGTTGTAGAAACCTAGAAGGGGTCCTTTTTTTGCTCACCGCCTAAAATCGTGGAAATTGTGGAATTGTGGAAGGGGTCCTTTTTCGCTGCTTCCCTCTGTCCGAAGCGGATATCCGCTACTGTCCGCTCCCACAGCCGAAAAGTTTTAGAAGGTTTTAGAATTTTAGAAGGGGGTCATTTTTGATCCCCCACCGCTGCTGTTGCCTTTACCTGAGGCTGTAAACGTTTTAAAGCAAAAAAATCCTCTGTTTTTAAAATAGGCTATTCTATTCGATCTATCTTTAAACACTACAAGCCTGAGATCGAACTGCGTCACCGCTATGGGGTTGGCATCCTGCTCACTTATGGGGAGTGCGGCAAAAAAGGAGGCCCTCTACAATTCCAAGACGTTCCAAGACTTTGGGAAAGAGACGATAGCCCTCCAAAAAGGGGGGTCTCTACAATTCCACAATTTCCACAATTTTGGGCAAGTGGAGGGCTGCTCCAAAAAAGGGGGGGTTCTATAATTCTAGAACTTTCTAGGACTTTTCGACAGCGGCAGGCAGACAGCAAACCATCCGGCCTGATCCGGCGGGGGCAGACCGCGTGGCGGTCACAGCGGCGTAACAATCGGCAACAATAACGGCACATCAGCGTCCGGCCTTGTCTGGGCACCAGCGGCGGCGGGCCGCTTTTCAGCGGAATGGCTTTGATTGCCCTATCGTAACACTCATCAGTGTTTTTGTCAAGGGTGGGTTTTGGGCGGATTAAGGCCTGCTTACATAAAGCCTCGCCATTTCATTAATTCGCCGAATATCAGTATAATGCGATGGTGAGATTGCCCTCCTTCTACCGCTAACCATTTGCCCCACTCCGATGCGCGGATTACAATAATCAGCAGTATTTTATAAAGGAGCCGACCATGACCCAAACCGTAACCCTCGAATTGCCCGAATCGTTGTATCGCCTGGCTCATCAGGTGGCGGAAGCGAGCGGGCAGCCGTTGGAAGTTGTCCTCCAGGCCGGTATTGCTCATGCTCTACCGCCACTGGATGATGTATCGCCGGAGGAAGCAGCTTCGTTGGCTCAAATGGCGTTGTTGGATGATGCCGCTCTGTGGCAAGAGGCACGAGCGATGATGAGCGGCGAGGAGCAAGCTGCGCTGGAGGATTTGCTAGAGCGACAGGGAAGCAACCTATTATCGCCTCCCGAAACGTCTCGGTTGGAGAGTTTGTTAGAGCGTTATGGTCAACTCACCGTGCGGAAAGCGCACGCCTGGTTGTTGTTGGCCCGTCGGGGGTATCAGGTGCCGATGCAGCAAAATCAGGTCTAGCGATTCGTGTCTCGTCCTTCGATTTCCAAATCTTTGCGTGAGAAAATTGCCAGGGCGGCCAGACATCGCTGCGGTTATTGTCTAACGCCCCAATCCTTCACGGCCATGCCGATGCACATTGAGCATATTATTCCGCTTGTTGCTGATGGTGCCTCGACCGAAGATAATTTATGGCTGGCCTGTCCCTTGTGCAATGGTCACAAAGCCACACAAACAGACCACCTTGATTCGGTCACGGGTGAGTCTGTTCCGCTTTTCAACCCCCGGCAACAAAATTGGGTTGAGCATTTTCGGTGGAGTCAGGATGGCACGGAAATCATCGGCCAGACAGCCTGTGGCCGAGCGACTGTCATCGCTCTTAAACTCAACAACCAACACTTGGTGCGAGCAAGACGGCGATGGGTGGCTGTGGGTTGGCATCCACCCCAAGATTAGTCTGGTCAGGGGGCTATGAAGCGGCGTGGGGGAGAGGCTGGTGGCCGGGGGTGGCTGGCGGCGGGGTGAAGGAGGCGCTGCTTCTTTGAGAATTTCCGTATTTGTTGGCTGGCTCCACAGTTGGCGTTGGGGCCGCTCTGGGACGCTGGGGCGGCCCGGCTACATTCCGACGGGGACCGCCGGAACGAGGGAAACCTGGCAGGTCTGGCTATAGGCGGGCACTTCCGGGCAGGTGACCATTGCGGCCAAATGTGGCCTTGCGGCGGCCCCTTGACGGCCGGCCAGGGGC
>CAZWZZ010000897.1:2781-3062 GCA_964638395.1 uncultured Caldilineaceae bacterium | reverse complement strand
CGTGTACATAACTAGGGTAACTACCACTTGGGAGTTGAGAGTATCTGCACCCAAATTATATTGGCAAAGTATAAAACAGATGGATACAGATTATACAACATTTGTTCAGTTACTTGATAGTCAAAACAGGGTCATCAGTCAGTGGGATGCCCAGCCCTTAAATGGACTCTATCCAACTTCATTTTGGCGACCTGGTCAAATTGTTATTGATCAATTCACATTATTTTTGGATAAACCCTTAAAACCTGGCAGCTATCGGGTTGTTACGGGGATGTATGATC
>CAZWZZ010000897.1:0-2771 GCA_964638395.1 uncultured Caldilineaceae bacterium | reverse complement strand
ACCAATGCTCGTCTGGTTGTTTACGATGGTCGCGGTCAATCTTTGCCGGATAACATGATTACTCTCGATAAATTCAAATTTCCCTAACCGATAATGTCTTGATTAAGCTGTCAAGCTGACAATTATTTAGTCAAAACGGATTATGCGTAATTAACGAGTCAAGACCTTTGAGGTTTCCGAAATCGACTTTTTGTTAAATCTTTTTGGTCTACAAAGCCAATTTTTGGCTGGAAATCGACTGGTAAACCTCAAAGGTCTGAATTACGCATAATGGGTTCAAATAACAATGTTTGAGTAGTGAATGCGTAAAACAACGTGGGTATCGCTAATTGTAATAATTACGCTGTATGTGATTTTTGCTCTTTTGACAACCCAAATTTTACACTTCAGCCGGGCTTTGGATGAAGGGTATCATCTGGAATATATCACCTTTATCAAAGAAAATGGTCGGCTGCCGATTAATTACGAGGAACGGGCGCAAGTCACTCGCGCCGATTTTCCCCCCCTCTACCAACTGTTGGTGGTGGCTCTGTCGGTGGGGGTAGAGTTAAAGCCACAGCCCGACTTTAAATTTTTCCACGACTCGTTTCGCTACCGGGCGATTGATGTCCAGAGCGACCAACCCTGGACGCTGGATACTGAGGATTTATCGCCGCCTCACTTCGGTCGTTTTTTTGTGTGGCAAATTGGGCGCTGGCTGTCGGTCGGGTTGAGTCTAATCACGTTGGTTTTACTGTTTTTGACTCTCCAGGAAATACCATTGGGCTGGCGACCGCTTACCTCGTTATTTGGGGCGGCGCTGCTGGCCTTCATCCCCCGCTATCTCATTCTGAGCGCGGCCCTCAACGATGACAGTTTGCTGGCCGTTCTGGCGGCGTTTTACTTTTTGATGCTGGTTAAGCTGATTAAAGCGCCCCATCGGTGGGGACCGCTGTTGGGATTGGCGTTGGCGCTGGGGCTGTCAGCAACGGTCAAATATTCATTGGTGCTGCTGCCGCTGGAAATTGGCGTGGTGTTTGCTCTGTTGGCCTACCGCTGGCGGTTGGGCTGGCGTTGGGTTGTGGGTCGATTTGCGGCGGTGGGGCTAGTGGCGTTGTTGGTTTCTAGCTGGTGGTTTGGCTGGAATATCTGGCATTTTAACACCGTGGCTCAAGATGGGCTGATCACCGGGGTAACCCGGTCACTTTTTGGCGGCGGCTATAACGCCACGCTTAATCAGCTTGGTGAGGCGTTGACCGGCGAGACCTTTGAGACTGCTGCCACGCCACAAACGACTCAAGATGCGCCGCTATCCCGTTGGGCAACGGTCACGTTTACCAGTTTATGGGGCTACTCAATTGGCGGCCAAACTCCACTGGCCGGCCCGGCCTATGCCTTTATTGGAGTATTGTTGACCGCCGCCGGAGTGGGGTTGGTTCGACTGTGGCGCACTCAAGCAGAGTCCCGGCCGTGGATTCTGCTGGCCTTATTTCATCTGGCGCTGCTGGTGGTCATCCCGCTGGTGCGTTTTGAAACCTCCGGGCGCATTGGCCAAACGGCGCAGGGACGTCACATTTTAGTGCCGGCTGCCACGGTGATTGTGGCCTTGCTTGTCTGGGGCGTGGCTGCTCTCTTGCCACGTCGCCGTCTGGGGCTGGGATTAGGCATAATTCTGGCTGCGTTTATTGTCTGGAGTGGCTTACATTTGTCTCATTTGATGCAGCCGGGCACGCCGCCGCTACCACTGCGTACCTTAGCCCAAGCCGCTGCCTGGCTGCCGCAGCCGGTCAATGCCCGCTTTGGCGAGAACATCGAACTGGTTAGCTATGATTTGGAACCCCAGCCGGCTCAGGGACGGCTGTCGCTGAGTTTGGGCTGGCGGTCATTGGGGTACGTGAATGAGTCTTACCTGCTGGATGTGCAAGTGGTCGATAACGCCGGTGCGATCCTCTCCCAATGGGTAGGGTACCACGGTCAGGGACGGTTACCGACCCTGACCTGGGATCCCGGAGATTCGGTGTTCGACCGGCTGCTCCTGCCGCTGCCCAATCTGCCTGCCGGTCGTTACCAGGTCCAGGTCCAACTTCGGGGAGCCAATGACCAGCCGTTGCCGGTTAAAAACGCCGACCAATTGACTCTAACCACATTTACCCTGACATCGCCCGCCGTACTCAAAACAGAAGGTCCGGCGATGGTGTGGCCTCCGTCTGCTGGCGCTACGACCTCTTTCCGCTATCCCGGTACTATAATGCTCGTTGTCGAGAATTCCGATTTGCCGGTACAATTAGTTGATCCGGCCGGTAATCATCGGCAGTCGGCCCGCAACGTCAATGGGATAGTCAATTTTGTGATTGGACCCCGTTGGCCAACCGGTCACTATCAACTTCGACTCGATGGCCAACCGGTGGAGCTATCGGTGGCAGTTGAAAACTGGTGGCCGCGTACTTTTACCGTGCCGGACGAGATCGAAACCATGCTGTCGGCTAACTTTGCCAATCAAATTTATCTGCTAGGATACAGCCTGCCACAGAAACAGGTGCAGCCTGGTCAAGCCTTTCCCATAACGCTCTATTGGCAGGCCCCACCGGAGAAAGCGCCGCAAGCTAACTTCATCCAATTCAACAATTTGCTGGACAGTAGTGGGGTACAACGCGGCGGTTACGATAGGCTGCCGCTCGAATATTATAGTACCTTGTTATGGGAACCCGGCGAAATCGTGGTCGATGGGTACGCCGTGCCGGTTGATGCTGAGGCTCCGCCTGGCCAATATTATCTCAACGTCGGCTACTATC
>CAZWZZ010000896.1:0-3066 GCA_964638395.1 uncultured Caldilineaceae bacterium | reverse complement strand
CTCGATCAAACCGAGGGGGGTATCAGCGTAACCCACGCGATCAACGCATCCAACTCAAAACGCCACAAACGCCACGCCTGCCCCGGCGACGGCCACAGCCGGGCCGGACGAACCGGGCCAGTACGCCCGGCGAAATGGGTTGGGTTGAGGGGGTGTTTGGCACAAGGTTAACGTCTGATTATTCACCCAATTTTAATATTTTGGGTTTAGGAATTGTGATACTGATGCCTTTTGTAAGCTCTATTTCGTCAGGTATTTCGCGCCACTCGTATTCATTTACAAAATCATTTTTGAGCCAGCGTTGTAAGTCACCAAGATCGCGAAGTCTCAAGAATTTTTTGTTGTTATCAGCCCACCAATGAGCATTTGCTGTAAAAGCTGTATTTGTAACTATGAGACCTATGTTAAATGGTGATGATTGTGAAGTGACGACACTTAGCAAATCTTTTACTGGACGATCTTTCGTTGGAACATTTTTGCGATGATGTTTGACTTGGACTGCCACAATAAAAGGAAACAGACAGCCCGTGTCTGGATAAGCAACGATATCTACACCGCCATCTCTGGTATTGGTATTCCCTGTCATATGTACTCCAAGGCCCATTTGATCAAGGCGGTCGGCAACAAAATACTCGAATTTTTCAGGGGGAAGTTGTTTGAGCCTATTTGTATCTTCCAAAAACCACGCTAAGATTTCATTGGAAAAATTGGTTAATGTAACAATATATGGTTCAGGACTACCCCATTTGTCTTTTGCAAGTCCTTCTATTTGTCTGAGCAAATACAGTTGCATTGGTGCCGCTGTTCTATAATGCGGATTTGGCAACTCAAATACTCCGAGCTTGTCTAAGTCGATGGGCTTTAGACGATACTCACTCATCGCTCTAGTTTTTGTTATGTACTGATATTTATCTGGTATTTTGGTTTCACATTTTCTACATAATGGGATAGCGAGAATAGGGTGTTTGCGTGTCGTATTTGTATCGCATTCTGTACATTGAAACTTTTTCTTAGCCATCAAATATCCTTGTCAATATCCGTTGCTACAACAAGTTATGGGAATGAGTATGTCACATATTATAATCGATCTTATCAGGAATGACGACTCGCCAAAATGGGATTCTGACTAACATTTTATCACAGACGTCTCCATTATAAATCTACCCCACTCAATTATCTACCTCCAATATTTCCCCATCAACCTGCCGTTCGAGGGAGATCGCTTCGCTCGTTCAGCTACCCCGCCCAACCATAGCCGCCACCCCCGGCAACCCCACAAACGACGCCCGCACCTCCCCCTCGGGGAGGTGGTCGATCACATACTCGAGGGGGAGGCGGGCTTCTGCCGCCCAACGTCAACTCTAATTACCAGCTAACCTTGCGTTAGAAGTCAGGCTTGAGACGTCGATTGCCCCTCGGAGGATAGCTTGGGCTTGGGGGCAACGCCGACTTTTTGACGCAACACGCCGCCCCGCGCCTGATGCCCCTGCCCAATCACAATGAAAGCGTAGACATCAACCTGAGAGACAATCTCCCGCAGTATATCAATATCGGGCCGATACACGGTGCAGAAGAGGGTGGTTTTGTCGATTTTGGAGTACATTCCCCGCGATGACCAGGCCGTTACGCCTACCCCCAATCGCTGAATGATGGCTTCGGAAATCTCGTCCGGACGTTCGGTGATGATGAAAACGGTGCGGACCACGCTTGGCCCTTCCAGCACATAATCGACAGCAATGCCCCATACAAAAAGCGTCACCAGCGAGTAAAGCGCAATTTCCCAACCAAACGTCACCCCGGCGGCCACAATAATCAGGCCATCGGTCATCAGATAAACCTGGCTGATGGGCATACCCGTTTTTAGCTGAATGACCCGGCCCAGAACGCTGGTGCCGGCCACCGTGCCGCGCCCCCGAAAGACCAGCCCGGCCCCAAGCCCGCCCAAAATGGCGCTGTATAATGTATTGAGCAGCAAATCATCGGTCACACCTTCCGGCGGCAGCCAGAGCGCAACCACATCTATCCCCACGCTTGTGAGCAGCACCACATACATCGTACTGATCAAAAACCGAAAGCGACCCAAAAAGTAAAAGCCGATTATCAGCATCGGGATATTGAGCAACAGCATCAACATCCCTATCGGCCAGCCGGTGAATTCGGTAACAACAATGGCAATGCCAGATACACTGCCGGGTGATAAATTGGCCGGAGCTAAAAATACGGCCACCGCTACAATGAACGACATCGACCCCAACGTTAGATAAATCCAGTCCGAAAGAATCAACCGCCAGTTCAAATTAGCGTCGTACGATTTGAGGCTGTGTTTAAGATTACGCAAACTCATTCTTGTTACTCCTTTTCGACAAAATTAAAGCGCACCTCTAGGTGCGCCATTGTCCTTCATTTTGAATTTTACGCAAGCCCGGTCATCCCGCTGAAAACGGCCTCAAGTGAGCAAAACATCGATCAAATGGAGGGGAGTATCAGCGTAAACAACCCTACCAACGCATCCAACTCAAAACTCTACTCCGCCCGCTTTCTCGGCTAAAAAAAACAGCCCGCTGTTTCCAAAAAGCGGACTGGGGCAGGCATTACATTCTTTTCTACTACTCGGGGGGAGGGGCCTCAATGTGGAGGATGACTGGCTGGATGACACCGTGCGCCTCCATCATTTCCGCCGTTTCTGGTAATTGCATGTAGGCCATCAGACCCTCCATATCGTGAATGTTGGCGGATACAGCGACCTGATTGCTTCCGTCCGCAGCAACATAGGAGACCACGTCCGTGGCGAAAGGTGCCAAATCCTCGATACGCTCGTCGCACTTTGACGCCCAATGCTTTACCTCCTTGACTGCATGGGTAGCTACGATTTTTGGCGTTTGTTATTCTCCTTTGAGACTAAATATTAATTTTGTGAAACGGGATTTAAGCCTCCGGCGTCGGCGTCTCCGTCGGGACGGTGTCGGTCGGGGTTTCGCCGGGGAGCGAGGTCGGCGTCTCCACGGGGGCTTCGACGGTGGGCGTGGCCGTCGGCGGTGCGACCGGGGTGGTTGGGGTGGCCGTCGG
>CAZWZZ010000895.1:0-3067 GCA_964638395.1 uncultured Caldilineaceae bacterium | reverse complement strand
CTACGAGCGGCCTGGATTTTGGCCAGGGTGCTGGGGCCAAGATACCGTTCTTGGGCCGCCTCGCCGCTGTCCATCACCACTTCCTCTTCATCGGTATCCACACTACTGGAAATAGCCTGGCCTTCCAGCACCGCCGTAGCCATCGTGGAGAGCATCAATTTGATGGCACGAATCGCGTCGTCATTACTGGGGATGACGTGATCGATGGGGTCGGGGTCACAGTTGGTATCCACCATTGCAATGATCGGAATACCCAAAATGTTAGCCTCTTTGACGGCGATGGAATCGCGCCGCACATCGACCACAAACATCAGGTTGGGCAGACGGCGCATCTCTTTCAAGCCCCCCAACCGGTGGTTGAGCCGGGCAATTTCCTTCTCCCGCATCAGGGCCTCTTTTTTGACCAGCCGGGAAAATTCGCCCCGGGCCTGTTTCTTTTCAGCCTCTAATAGATAATCAATCCGTTGGCGGATGGTGCGCCAGTTCGTCAACGTCCCCCCCAACCAACGTTGGTCCACATAGGGCATGTGGCAGCGGGTGGCTTCCTGGACGATGTTTTCTTGCGCCTGCCGTTTGGTGCCGACGAAGAGAATGACGCCGTTGGCGGAGACAGTATCCCGCACCAGGTCATACGCCTGGTTGATGCGGGCTATCGTCTGCTGTAAGTCGATAATGTGAATCCCATTCCGTTCGGTGAAGATATAGGGCTTCATCTTGGGATTCCAACGCCGGGTACGATGCCCAAAATGGACGCCAGACTCCAGCAAGGCTTTCATAGGTACAACTGATGCCATAATTTCCTCCGTTTTTGTATAATGGCTACGTCCGCTTTCGTCATCCATTCAGGAACCCTTTGGGGCACGGCCTGTCTGTCGGAAAGCGTGTGAGTTGGGTTAAATTTACGAAAGTAAAGTATAACATGCCGGTTTAGAATGGGCAAGGCCAAATGGAAAAGTAGCAATTCGGAGGGTTTGGCAAACGGTCTCATACTGGGTATAATAATTTAGCCGCCGACAAATGTCGAAATCTGTATAGATTTTAGAGAGGGGAGGGACGGGTTCATGAGCGTCACGGATGAAATAAAAACGCGGCTCGATATCGTCGATATTGTGTCTGAAACGGTGACACTCAAAAAATCGGGGCAAAACTACACCGGTTTTTGCCCATTCCACACCAATACAAAAACCCCTGCGTTTGTGGTTTTCCCTGAAACGCAAACGTGGCGCTGCTTTGGGGCCTGTGCCGATGGCGGCGATTTGTTTAGCTTTGTAATGAAGCGAGAGGGGTATGACTTCAAGGAGGCCCTGCAAAGCCTGGCCGAGCGTGCCGGTGTGGCTCTTAGCCCCTCGCAAGCGCCCCGCCAAAATGAATACCACACCAAACTACTGGGATTGAATAAAGAGGCGGCGGCCTATTTTCACCGGTTATTAAAGACGTCTCCCGCCGCCGCTCCCGTTAGGGAGTATCTGACCAAACGGGAGCTGACCGCTGACACGATTGATACGTTTCAGTTGGGCTATGCCCTCGATGAATGGGAGGCGTTGAAGAGTCACCTGCTGGGGCTGGGGTATGATGAGGCTGACCTGTTAGCGGTCGGCTTGATCGTTGAGCGGGATAACGGCTCGTCGGGGTATGATCGCTTTCGCCACCGGCTGATGATCCCCATCCGTGACGGACGGGGACGGGTCATCGGCTTTGGGGCGCGTGCCCTGGCCGATAATCAGGTGCCGAAATATCTCAACTCGCCCCAGACGCCGCTTTTTGACAAGAGCGCCACTTTGTACGGCCTCGATCTGGCCCGGAAGCAGATTCGCCAGACGGATCAAGCTGTCGTGGTTGAGGGGTATATGGATGTTATCCAGGCTCACCAGCGGGACGCTAGAAATGTGGTGGCCCAGATGGGCACGGCGCTGACCGAGCAGCAGCTTAAAATCATCAAACGGACGACCAAAAATCTGGTGTTGGCGCTCGACTCGGATGCAGCCGGGAACGCGGCTACGCTGCGGGGCATCAACACCGCCCGAGAGGCGCTGGATCGGGAAGCGGTGCCCGTGCCGACGGCTCGCGGCTTGATCCGCTACGAAAGCCGTCTGGAAGCAAACATTCGCATCGCCGCCCTGCCCCAGGGTAAAGACCCGGATGATATTCTCCGGCAGGGGCTTGAGGTGTGGCAAGCCGTTATTGATAGCGCCGTGCCGGTGGTCGAATTTTATTTCGAGGTGGTCACGGCCAAATTCGATCTGGAGAGCGCCAAAGGCAAAAGCGCCGCCGTGCGAGAATTGATCCCGATCCTGCGGGAGATCAAGGATGGGGTGGAGCGGGAGCATTACGTTCAAAAATTGGCCCGTCTGGTTCACGTGGATGAGCGGACGTTGCTGGAAGAGATCAAGAGCAAACGGCCCAAAGCCGCCAAACGACGACAGCCGCCGCCGCCACCGCCACCCCCATCAGCCGAATTGCCGCCGGAGCGGGTCGTCACCAGCGAGAGTGGTCGTCGGCCCTCCCCCAGTTCCAAGTTGGAGGATTACTGTTTGAGCCTGATTTTAGCCAACCCGGCCACGTTGGCCAGGGCCAATGGCATCTTGGAGGGGCAAAATGTATCCGGCTTAACGGCCAATGATCTAACACGGGGTGAAAATCGCCAGATTTTTCAGGCGGTGCAACTTTGGACGGCCTCCAGGGAACCAACAATGGAAACCCTAACAAATATGGTTGGCGAAGCTCTGACCCCCTATCTGGTAAAACTTGAGACACAGTGGCATAATAACCCGGACGTGACTTTTGAAAATCTTGAACGGGATTTGAGTATCGCTATTCTACGGTTACGGTTACAAAATTTAAACGACCAAATCAACGAACTCACCTTTTTGCAACACGAAATGATGGAACAAGGCCAGCCCGACAGCGCCCGTCACTACACGCAAATGGTCGAGCAGTACCGCCAACAACGGCGTGAATTGGAGCATCTGCGGGATGCGCTGTCACTGATGGGCCAACGTCGTTTAGAATCATCCCAGTATGGCAGCCCACTTTGACCCGGCCAGGATTGACGCAGTTCGCCACTTAA